>CAYYBI010000227.1:0-5669 GCA_964469835.1 uncultured Rhodospirillaceae bacterium | reverse complement strand
TCGTCGCCGCCCGCAGCGGAGGCGAGGCGGGGCACCGGGGCATCGGCGCCTTCATCGTCGAACGCGGCGCGCCCGGTTTCACCATTGCCCGCGACGAGGTGAAGATGGGCGCGCGCGGCATCCCGTCCTCGGAATTGCGTTTCGATAAGGCCTTCGTGCCGATAGAAAACCGGCTGGGACCGGAAGACGGTGGCTTCAAGGCGATCATGGCCGCCTTCAACCGCACCCGCCCGGTGATCGGCGCGCGCGGCACCGGCCTGGCCCTGGGGGCGATGGAGCTGGCGGCGGAGTACGCGAAGGAACGGATGGCCTTCGGACAGCCGGTCAGCGACTTCCAGGGCGTCCGCTGGATGCTGGCGGACATGGCCATGCGGATCGAGGCGGCGCGGGGGCTGGTCTATCGCGCCGCATCCGCGGTCGACCGGGGCGTGACCGGCATGGAACTGGCGCGCCTGTCGGCAATGGCCAAATGCATGGCGACCGACGCCGCGATGCAGGTGGCGACCGACGCGGTGCAGATCTTCGGCGCGGCGGGCGTGTCCAAGGACGTGCCGATCGAACGCTACATGCGCGACGCCAAGGTGCTGCAGATTGTCGAGGGCACGAACCAGATCCAGCGCAACATCGTCGCCGACGCCTTGTTGGGCCGCGCCGCGCGGCGGTGATCCCGCGGGCTGGGCAAAGGGCGGGGGGCCGGATTAGATTTCCGGGCGACGGTGGGCGGGTGAGTGAAACTATATACTTCCTTATTTTCCCCGTTCATACCATGCCGACGCCAATCATCATGAAGGCAAACCGCCTCATGTTGGGTAAAAAGACCAAGGAGTTACCGTAACAGAGCCCGAAGGGTAGCCCGGTCCGAAAAGGCAGAGATTTTAACTTGTAGCGAGATCCAGAATGGCAATTACGGTTGAAATTCGTGACCCCAAAAAACTCACAGTGATAGATATCTATCTAAACGATGACGATATTAAATATCTTATAAGGGATCTAGAGGACCTAATAGGGAGAAACGACCATTTCCATTACATGTCTCCCGACTGGGGTGGAGATGAATTAGGCACAAATAAGCACGGGCCAGATGCACTGGTTGCACACCACCTTTGCATTGTTCGGATAGACGATGACTAGGGAGAAAATGGGGACAGTGTATAATTTTAGAAATCTGGCGGCGGATGCCGGTGTTTTTCGGCGACTATGCCCGCTGCGCCTAATTCGTGCCGTGGCCCTCGGCGAAACGCGGCGGCGTTAATCCCGCAGGCTGGGCAAAGTGCAAAGACGGGGCTAGACTTTCTTATCCGAGTGAGGGAGCCGCCCATGCGATACAGCGATGCTGCCGACTATGTGATCGACGATCCCGCGCGCGGCGAGTTTCGCGTGCACCGGGATGTTTTCAGCGACCAGGATCTGTTCGAGGAAGAACTCAGGAATGTGTTCGAGGGCACCTGGGTGTTCCTCTGCCTCGAATCGCAAATTCCCCAGCCGCATGACTTTCACTGCACCCGGATCGGCCGGCGGTCGGTCATCGTCTCGCGCGACGGCGACGGCGCGGTGCACTGCTTCTACAACACCTGCCGGCACCGCGGCGCGACGCTCTGTCATACGGAGCGCGGCAACCGCAGGGTCCATGTCTGCGACTATCATGGCTGGTCCTACGATTCCGGCGGCCGCAATGTCGACATCAAGGATCAGGAATCCGGATGCTATCGCGATGCATTCGGCGACGAGAACCACGACCTCGTGCCGGTGGCGCGGCTCGACAGTTACCGGGGGTTCCTCTTTGCCAGCCTCAACCCGGACGTTCTCTCACTGGAGGAGCATCTCGGCGATGCGCGGACATGCCTCGACCTGATCATCGACCAGGGCCCCGACGGCATGGAGCTGGTGCCGGGCCGGACCAACTATACCTACGACGCCAACTGGAAGCTTCAGTTGGACAATGGATCGGATCCCTATCACCTGACCTCGACGCACCGGTCCTTCATGCGCATCGTGCATCGCCGCGCCGAGGGCAAGAGCGCCAACACGCAGGTAGAGTCGCCCGATTTCCAGAAGCGGTTCGCCATGCCCGCCGGCATGTTCACCTTCGACCGCGGTCACAGCATGATCTGGGCCGACCATCCGGTGCCGAAGAACAAGCCGCTTTCGGGCACCATGGACCGGGTACGGGCGCATGCGGGTGAGGTACGCGCCAAATGGATGCTGCGGACCCGCAACACGACGATCTTTCCGAACCTGCAGTTCAATGACAGCACGTCGCTGGTGCTGCGGACGATCACGCCGCTATCGGTAGACCGCACCGAGATGCAGGTCTACAGCTTCGGCCCGATCGGCGAGCCGCTCGAGTTGCGCCGCCGCCGGGTCCGCCAGCATGAGGATTTCTTCAATGTGAGCGGCTTGGCGACGCCGGACGATACCCTGTGTTACGCCGATTGCCAGGACGGCTACTACAACCTGTCCGGCGACTGGCTGCAGGGATTTCAGCGCGGCATGGCGGCGGTCATGCACGGTCCGAACGATCCGGCGCGCGAACTCGGCATCGCGCCGGCGACCAGCGTGCTGGGGCAATACAGCATGCAGAACGAGATGGCCTTCCATGCGGCCTACCGCGAATGGGTGCGGCTGATGACGCTCGGCCGCGCCCGCGACCAGCGCCTCGCCGCCGAGTGAGCGGCAGGCGATGGACGACAGTGCCCTTCTTGCCGCCGGCGTCGACCTGCTGTCGCGCGAGGCGCGCTATATCGACGAGCGGCGCTGGGACGACTGGCTCGGTCTCTATCTCGAGGACGCGGAGTTCTGGGCGCCGGCGTGGCGCGATGACGACACGCTGACGGACGACGTCGACCGGGAAATCTCGCTGTTCTACTTCGAATCGCGCGGCGGGCTGGAAGACCGGGTATGGCGCATCCGGTCGGGCCAGTCGCCGGCGCTCACGCCGATGCCGCGGACCACCCATCATGTCACCAATATATTGCTGGACGACGGCGCGGCGGTAGGAGCGATGACGCTGCATTCGGCCTGGTCGTGTCATGTCTACAGCCTGCGCGACAAGTCGCAGCATGTTTTCTTCGGCCGCTACCAACACGATCTGGTTTATGCGGACGGTGACTGGCGGATCAAACGCAAGAAGATCACGCTGATGAACGACTACATCCCCGGCATGATCGACGTGTTCTGCGTGTGAGGCGGCGGGTGCGGATTACGCGTGCAAGGTGAAGATGTACCACAACCCGCCCAACGCCGTGGCGCCCAGCATCATGCGCGGGATCGGCCCAATGGGGCGCGTGAAATAGCCGTACATAGAGGCCGATCCGGCAACGCTCGCAAGGATGAGGCAGCCGATGGCGGCCCAGCCGGTGGCGCCGATCTTGTCCGGAAAGCCGAGGATCGCCGGCACAAACGCCATGGCGAACGGCAGCAGGTACCCCACGAAGGACAGCCGGATCGAATGGGCGCAGGCCTCCAGGAACCCGCACCCGGCTATTCGGCTGGCCGCAAGGACCGAGAGTGCCACCGGTGGTGTCAGCGTCGACAGGATCGCGAAGTAGAAGGCGAAGAAGTTGGCGGCAAAAATGTCCACGCCCGCGTCGATCATCAACGGCACGACGGTGACGAACATGACGACATAGGCGACCGGCGTGGGTAGCTCCATGCCGAGCAGGATGGCGACCACGGCGGAAATCAACAGGATCGGGAGGAGTTCGATGCCAACAAGGCCGATCACGCCCTGACTCAGCTTGGTCGCGATATTCGTCGTCAGCGCAACCTGCGCCAGGATCCCCACCAGCGCCAGAATAAGGGCGAGCTGCGAGCCGATCTTCGCCGCTTCGGTCAAGCCTTCCCGCCATTGCGACAGGCTCGGGCGCGTTTCCTTTTGCACCATGGCGACGACGACCATCGCGATGATCCCGGCAAAGGCCGCATAACCCGGCGAGTAGTAGCCGACCAGCAGCCAGATCACGACGGTCATCGGCAGGACGAAGACAGGGAGCGTCCGCAAGACCAGCCGCAGGCTGACTTCCATCTTGGGCGGCCGGAGTCCGGCGGCCCGCACCAGGAAATAGACCCCGATACCGGCGCAGATATAAAACAGCAGCGCCGGGATCAGCGCTTTCTTCATGATCTCCACATAGGGGACTTCGAGAAACGACGACATCAGGAAGGCCGCCGAACCCATGATCGGCGGCATGATCTGTCCGCCGGTCGAGGCGACCGCCTCGATGGCCGCGGCGTGTTCCGGCTTGAAGCCGGTCTTCTTCATGGTCGGGATGGTGGCCGATCCGGTGAGCACCACATTGGCGACCGCCGCCCCGGTCACGGTGCCGACGAAACCCGAGCCGATTACGGCCGGGAAGGCCGCGCCGCCGCGCACCAGATTGCCGACCGCCTTGCCGATCTCGAAGAACAGCGGCAGCACGCCGGTGTAGCGGAACAGCGACCCGAATATAACGAACAGGAAGATGACGTCGGCCGACACCTTGATGATCGGCCCGAACATGCCCAGCGTCAGGCTCGCGCCCATATAGGACATGATGAAGTTCATCTCGTATTCGGGATGCCCAACCGCACCGGGAATGTGATGTCCCCAAATGAAGTATGCGATCGAAGAAATCGTGAAGACCGTGATCACGCCGCCCCAATGGATCCAGCACAGAACCATCACGGCGGAGACGGCGAATCCCGTAACGACCATCGCGGCGTCGGTAATGAAAGGCTGCGAAAGTTCGAGCTCTTCGGCGTTGATGGCGTAATACCCCATCGTGGCCAGGGCGGTGACCAGCCCGTAGGCCGCCAGGATGCCTTTGACTTTACCCTTCCAGGTATCCCACTCGTCGGCGGCATCGGCGATTGCCGCCAGCGACCCGATGACCAGGATGATCGTGAGATGCAGGATGTAGTGATAGGTCGAATCCCAGATATTCACATGTACCAACAGCATGTGATAGGCCACGGCCGCGATGCCGAGGACCGTCATCAGCCATTTTGCCGTACGTCCTATGCCGCCGACCATCGGACTTGAAAGCGCCATTTCAGGCGTGGTCATTGTGCTGTCCCCCGGCTATCGAAACTGCGTGCTACCTGGAATTGTTATGACATCCGGCCCAAGCGGAATACGCCCGTAACGTGCGGGCGCATTCGCTTCGGTTCGCACTGAAACTACTTCAGAATCTTGGGCTCGATGCCGTAATCCTTGCACGCCTTGAGCGACGCGGGATGCGCGTCGATGCCCTTCGGTATAATGCACATGCTGGCGCGCCGGTAGAGCTTGCCGCCGCCGAGATATTTGCCGGCCGCCGTATCGATGTCGAGGTAGACCTTGGTCAGCTCATAGGCCAGCTCATCCGGAAAGTCCTTGTGCGCGGCCATGAAGACGTAGTCGCCCATGCATTCGAGATTTCCCTTCTGTCCGGGGATTTTGCCGTTCGCGATGTTGTGCGTCACGAAGGGAGCGTTGAAATCCTTGTTGACCTTGTCGACCGCGGCCTTCGGAATCGGAATGTGATAGTAGGGCCGTCCCGTGGCGGCCAGCTTGCGCACGGGCCCGGAGGGGAAAACGATCGTCTGGTCGGTCGTAATGGTCGCCAGGCCCACGGCGACATTCACCTTACCGTCGAGCAGCGCCGATGTCCCGGCATTGTTGCCGAGATATTCCAGCTTGGCATTCTTGA
>CAYYBI010000226.1:0-17229 GCA_964469835.1 uncultured Rhodospirillaceae bacterium | reverse complement strand
TCTCGCCGTCGATGATGAGACCCGAGCACCCGGCGTCGAGGTAGTATCCCCCGCCGCGCCGCCGGTATTTCATTTGATGGCCCGTCTTGTCTTCGCCCAAGTCATATTTGAAGCCGCGGTCGATCAGCGCTTCGATCAGGTCCTTGTCATACTCAACCATGCGCTCGACCGCCATCTGGTAGCCGCGAACGATCAATGGATACGTGGCCGTGGCCGCGAACAGATCGCTGTCCTCAAGCGGCGCACCCTCGTCATAGAGCGCGTAATTCAGTTTGGCGCTCGGGTCGATGCTAACCACCGTGCCGGAGCCGCGTTGGATGATGGTCGTGTCCGCGCCGTGACTGTGCAGATCCTGGGCGACATCGTGGCCACTGTTACCGGTGCCGAGCACCAACGCCTTTTTGCCCCGCCATGCCGACCCGTCGGTAAAGCTGTGCGAATGGATGACCTCGCCGGAAAAATCATCCAGACCGGGAAGCGAGGGCATTTTGGGAATGCCGCTGACGCCATTGGCGAAGACGACGTGACGTGGGCGCAAGGTGCGCTCGGTCCCATCCGGCTGGCGGACGACGGCGGACCAGCATTTTGCCTCATCGTCATAGGCCCCGCGCACGAATTCGGTGCCGGTCCAGAAATTTATCGACATCGCATCGGCGTAGGATTCGAACCAGTTCCCCAACATGTCCTTGGGAATGTATTTCGGCCAAGTCGGCGGAAACGGCATATAGGGCAGGTGATTGACGTGTATCTGATTGTGCAGCGCCAGCGAATGGTAACGCGTGCGCCAGCAATCCCCGATGCGGTCGAGGCGGTCGACCACCAACGTATCGACATCGAGTTGGCCGAGCCGCGCCGCGATGCCGAGGCCCGCCTGACCGCCGCCGACGACGAGCACGGCAGGCTCGCGGTCGACATAGGCTTGACTTTTGAGCCGCTGATCCAGCCAGTTCTCGCCGCCGAAATTCCGCGAATAGGCCTCGCCGGTCGGCCGCCGGTCACCGACGTGTTCCTCGAAGCCTTTCAGCTCATCGAGCGCGGTAAGCAAGATCCATGCACGTGCGGCACCACCCGCTCTCGCCGTATCGTCGGTTATCAGCCGGACAACGCCGTTGCCGCGCCCGACATCCGTCTCGAACTCGATAATCGCCTCGATCACGTCGATCCCGAGCCGGCGGGTACGGCGCGGCGGCGTCCGGTTCGCCGAAATCATAAAGCCGCGCGCATTTACCGTTTCCTGCGCGGCGACCATTGCAGGGGCAATTTTATCGGAACCGATGCACGGGCTGATATGCCACGTGAACGCAACCAGATCGCGCCAATGGCTATCCGGCTGGAACAAGTCTGCGATTGCATCTGTATCTTTCGCGCGGAGCGCGGACTGGAATGCGTCGAGCCAGTGCGACACGATCAGCTCTGGGCTGGCGGCATGTCGATCGCTTGCAACGGCTAGGTCAACGTCGTCCATGCCCTTCCTCTTGAAATTCCTGTAGCCGCAAGCAACTTGCAGGCGCCACCTGTGTGCCATGACACACGGCGCCAGTGTATCAAAGGTAGTCGCCGAATTGTTGTCAAGTTGTCCAAATATGGATCGTCGGCGATCTACCGCGCAATCCCCGCTAACGCGCGGGTTTGGCCGGCCTCCGGCTTACCCTCAACCAGCACGATACAGATACTGTACTCTCAATTTTGCTGGAGCGTCGGAGGCGCAGGACAGGACATAACTTCGGCCAGAGCAAATTTCTGTTCGCATGTGGGTTGGACTTTCCGTGGGGAACTGCGGGCCCTGCGCTCACGAACGCGGGAACTTGCCGCTTGGATAGGACGTATTGTCGCACCCTAAGTTCATGACCTGTTCTCATCATGCCGAAGCCCAATATAGCAGCTTGGTACCCACTCCCCCACACTGTGGAGTACCTGCAAACTTCCCCGCGCCGCTCCCTTGACCCCCCTCGTGAACGGCGCGGGGTTTTCTTTGTTTAACCGAAATTGAACGTTGAAACGCCACACGCACGCCAACAGGCATGGCAAACATCTTTCGGCGTTTCTTTTGGTGCGGCGACGAAATACAAAGCAACCGCGCGCCGACCCGGGACCGCCCTAGAAAAGCGTAGAATTCAACGCATCCGTTTCGATGCCGGTGGCGCGCCTTTAGCGACGAAGCGGTGTCCTTCGACCAGCTTAAGCAGGTCGAAGGAACTGATCATTCCGACAACCTGCTTCTCATGCGTGACCACGATATGGTGGATCTTGTGCCGCCGCATGGCGCGCGCAGCTGCACTTACATCGTTGTAGGCCGGCACCTTTCGCACGTCCCGGGTCATAAACTGACGTACCGGTGTGCCGGTTTTCAATTCATTCGCCAAGTCCGCAGACGTGACGATGCCGACCGGCTCGTTGTTTGGCCCGACAACCGGTACTGCATGAATGCGGTTCCGCTGCAACAATCCGCGCACGTGTTCGACCGTGTGGTGCGGCTGGGCGGAAACAACGCGCTTTGCCATTACATCAGCAATCTTGACGTTCATAACCCTCTCCGTCGACGATTTCGTATCGCGCCATCGTCCATTCCAGTCGTCAGATAAGACGACGTCCATGGCATGAATTCAGCTACGCGCATTTAGGAGAATTTATCCGCCGCCATCATTGATTCTAATCAAACGATGATCGCGCCCGCCACCGACCCAGTGACGTTAGATTATTGCGCTTTGCCGGCAACATCCGCCCCTTACTAATGCTCAGCCGAGAAAGGTGTACCTCAGGTCAAGACCAGACTTATACCAATCTTCCGGCCTTGGCCGGAATCACGCGTTGCAGTGAACTTCGCCGACCACCGCGGAACTTGTCGTTCAATTCAATATTCGTGACGTCAGGCATACAAAGGCACGCCTATGCCGAAATCGGCCATTGCTCATCCCAATTCGTATACCTCTTTCATTTTTAGCGCATCCTCGGCGCGGGTGCAGGAGAAGGTAAGAACGTTCGGCTCAACCCGAAAATGCTCAATAATCCCGTCCTGCGTAATCATCATGAATCGCTCGCTACGCTCCCCCAAAAGCAGATCCGGCAGCTTCGAAGCCAAACCGAGCGATCGCGTAAACGAGAGATTGCCATCCGCAAAAAACAGGATTTTTTGATCCGGATCGAGTTGGCGCGCCCATACGTCGAGCACGAATGGATCGTTGGCTGCAATACAGACCAATTTCGAGAAACCGCTTTTCTTCAGTCGCTCGGCGTTGCGAATGAAATCCGGAACATGCTCCTTCGTGCAGATGGGCGTGAAAGCGCCGGGGACACCGATCGTGACGACCTTTTCATTCGAGAAAACCTTCTCCGCCTCGATCGTCTTCAACATACCATTTTCCATATAACCAAGCGTCGCGTCCGGTACCCGCCGACCTACTAAATTTCCAGAACACATTGACCTTCCTCACAGATCGTGAAGCGGGCAGCATCCGTCAGCCGGATTAAATTACACTTAACCGTTGCATCTGGCTGCCATGACACCGCGTTCTGGCAATGACGGCGCACCCGCGAAAGCGGCCCCGGGCGCGTCGTTTCATACCAGCAACACGGACCGCCGGATCGCTACTACATTGATACCGATAATTCGCAGATTTCTCGCACTGATAGGTCCGGCCGCCGCAATCGACTAGTAAAAGACACCGGGCGTCGAGCCGCCATCGACGCCGATGGCTTGACCGGTGACCGCCGCGGCATGGGGCGAGGCCAGAAACAGCACCATCGGCGCGATATCGCTTGGCTCCACGATCCGGCCGATCGGGAAATTCGCGGTGAACGTCGCCTCCGCCTCCGCGAGACTGATACCGCGTTCCTTGGCACGCGCCTCCAGCCGGGCCGGGTAGCGGTCCGTCTTGGTGAAGGGTGGATGCACCACATTTACGGTGATGTTTTCGGGCCCAACATCATTGCTCAAATGCTTGACGAAGTTGGTCATCGCCGAATTGCCGAGACCGCTCGGCAGCGATGCCTTGCCGGCGGCGCGGGCCGCCGATCCACCGATGCAGATTATCCGGCCGCCGCCGGCCTTGCGGAACCAGGGCAGCGCGGCGCGGGAGCAGCGCATGTAAGCCAGCGTCTTGCCGGTCAGCCGCTCCATGAGTTGCTCGTCCGTTAGCGTTTCGAGGCCGCCGCTGACACTGGTCGACGCGTTGTTCACCAGCACGTCGAGCCCGCCGAATGCGGCTGCCGTCTCCTCAACCGCCCGGCTGCATCCTTCGGCGGTGAACAAATCCGCCGCGATGGCGAGCGCCTTGACGCCCATTGCCTCGATCTCGCCCTTTACCGCCGCCAGTGCATCAGTGTCCCGGCCGACAATCGCAACATTCGCGCCTTCCCCGGCAAATGCCAGAGCAATAGCCCGCCCGATCCCGCGGTTTCCACCGGTGACGACGACGGATTTAGTTTTCATCCCCAGATCCATGAAGTGCTTCCCTATTTTGCGTGCAGTTTCAGACGTTCGCTGCGCCCGCCGCCAACCCGGCGTTGTAGCGTGTCTCGGCGGCGCGAAAGACGGCGCGGGTATGCTCCATATCCCAGGGCTGTTGGATCAGCGTCTCATGATCCCATTGGCTGCGCGGCTCGGGCGGATTGAAGAAATCCGCGCCATAGACGTGAATCGCACTGGTCAATTTGGTGATCGGGTTGGCCACCGAATGGATGATGTCCGGACCTAAGGTCGCCACCTGCCCCGGCCCCATGGATTCGGCGCCGGCGGCCTCGATCTGGGGGCCGGCGCCGGACTCATCCTCGAGTTGCCGCCAGAACATGTTGTCCTCGCGCCCACTGTAGATGCCAATCACGGCGAACATTTTATGGTTGTGCGGCAACAGGGTCATGCAGGGCGCCCAGACGAAATTGATCACCGTCAGATCGTCTCCGTGATGAAGCGGATAGACGCCGGCTTTGGTCGGCTCCCCGAGTTCCGCAATAATTCCCGATGGATCGGCCACCGCCTCCAACATGAGCTCGCGCACCGCGCGCTGTCCTTGCCCAACGGCTGCCTTGCAGTCGTCCACAAAACGATCCTTCTGGAACACTGAAACAATCTCCTCCGCTTGTTCGCAACGTCACCCACCCTATCCGACCGCCAGTACGCGATGCAAAGGTGTTGCCTTTCATGGGGATCCGCGGCGGTAGCAAACAGGCGAGGTATTTGCCGTTACGCGAACGGCCAGACCTGCCAGCACGGCACCAGCGGCGCATTGAGCACCATGCCGCTCGAAACGCGGTGCGGGAGATATCCAGAAAGTTCCGACCCTGGCGCTCATAGGACCGTATGCCTTCACCCAGCGCGAGGCGGTTCGCCCAGGTCAAATTAAGCAGAAACGCGCCACTTTACGCCACATTTTCGGCATTCCAGCCGGCCGGATCGACCAATGGCTGGAACGCCGAAGCGGGTTTGCCGGGCTATTCGGCGGCGGCGCTTTCCCCTTCGAACAACGTGCCCACATGGAATTCGCGCCGCTTCAGACTGGCGACGAATTCGTCCGGGAAACTCGGCGCCACCGAGCCGGTCACGCCTTCATTCGACAGCAAGGCGTCGGACCAGGCCTGAACCAGAGGGAAATCCTTCAGCAGACCGGTCTGAAGCTTGGCCTCGACGAAGGCAAAGCGTTGCAAGAACGGGGCATAGGCCGCATCCACCAGACACAGCTTGTCACCGCTGAAATAGGGCCCACTATTGCCGCGCTCTTTGGCGATCGCTTCCTCCAGCTTCGCCACCCGCTGCGGGGCGGCTTCCAGCCCTTTTTGCAGCTCTTCCGGGGTCTTGGTGTAGTAAATCCCGCTCAATCCGCGCGCGAATTCCGGGACGAAATCGGTCCAGGCGCGATGGCGTGCACGCTGGATGGCATCTTCCGGATGGAGCCTTGGCGCGATTACCTCATCGAGATATTCGGCGATGGCATTGGATTCGAACAATGGCTGCTCGTCGACCACCAGAACGGGCACTTTGCCGTGCGGTGAAATCTTCAGGAACCAATCGGGTTTTTCCCGGAGATTGATGTAGGTCACTTCGAAATCCACGGACTTGGCACGCAAAACAATCACGGCGCGCTGTACCCAGGGTCAAGTGACGGAGCTAATCAGATGATTCTTCTTCGCCATGGAAAACCTCGTTTTGGCGCCCGCCCCCGGCCAATCCAAGGACGATGGAGCCAAGGCTAAAACCCTAACTCAAATACGCCCTGATGGCACAAGTTTTGGTATCGGAACGGCGAATCAGGCGGCCTGCGGCACCGCGTAGAGGGCAATCGCCACGAAATGGCAAATGCTGCCCGCCAGCACCCATAGATGCCAGATCGCATGGTTAAAGGGCAGGCTGCGCCAAAGATAAAACACGACGCCCAAGGTATAGGCGATACCGCCGGAAAGGATCAGCCAGGAGCCTGCGGTTCCCATATGCTCGAAAAAGATATCGACCCATAAGAACCCCAGCCATCCCATGATGATGAAGACCGGCACGAGAAACCAATGCGGCCGGCCGAGCCAAAGACGGACGGAAATGCCGATAATCGCCAAGCTCCAGATGATGCCGAACAAGACCCAACCGAGGGGTTGAGGAAAAGCGAGCAGAGTAATTGGCGTATACGTGCCTGCAATCAATAAAAATATTGCGCAATGATCGAGCGCCAGAAAGGCCGATTTGGTCGGCAGATGCCAACTCCCGTGATGAACCGACGACGAAAAAAAGGTTAAAAACAGGGTGCTGCCATAGACGGAGCTGGCGACGATGGCCCAGGCGCTGCCCGTGCTCGCCGCGATCACCACAAGCAGCGCCAACGCCGCCGCCGCCAGGACCGCGCCGATTCCATGTGTGACCGCATTCGCGAACTCTTCGTAAAAGGTCTCGCCGTCGCGCTCCATCGCGGCCCGAATTGTCTGACCAATCGTAGAAACCTCAGTATTCCGAGGGTATGCCATAAATTTCATCCACCAAATTTACGCCTAATTAGGCCATTGCGGCCGTATGAATGCCAGAGACATTTAGGATGATAGACCTGATTTTTTGCTGGAAATAGGGACCGCCAAAGCGCGGCAAACCCGGAAGCGCTGAATCTTGCGCTGGCCGCTCAGCGGCTGCGGAAGCAGTGGTGTTTCGCAGTGTATTTGCGGGCTGAATCCACCATGAACCGCCCCTCCATCGCCGACCGGCCGATCAACAGCGGATAGCGCAAATTGGAACGATCCGAGAGGGTAACCGCTACCTCCCTGAAAATCCCGTCGAGACACAACGCGAGCATAATCACGGGTCTATTCAGCCTCTTGAGACCGCTGCGCTTCACCTTGACGGTCCGGACGATCGGCCTTTCGACTACCGCCGACTTGCCTTCTCGATCCGCTATCGAGAAACGCACCCATGGACGGCCATTTTGCTCAAATCGAGTAATATTCAAGGCGTCGATAGAGGTGGTCTGTGCCCCCGTATCCAACTTTGCTTTCAATTTCAGCATTTCGGGCAAAATCAGAACATGTTCCGCCCAACCCAACGCGCGCGGACCCGGGCCCAATGCGGTTGCGGGATAGATCACCCCACAGATTGCGCTCGCAATACAAAAGACGAGAAAATACAGGCTCCGATTCATGCTTTCACGCTGCCGGCCCCAATTAAATCTGGTATTATAATTATATCAGACGATGCCCATCCGCCCTCCAATTTATTCTAATCAAGGTCAGCGACCCTGTTAGCAGCCGCCTCGATTTCTTCAACGCTAAGAAAGGCCCGCTTCCTCGGCTTATTCGCACTCTTGCATGTGATGAGCGCCACGACCGCGACAGCCGGCTTCGACGAGGGGCTCCGTGCATTCAACGATAAAAATCACCCGGCGGCCCTGCGGTCATTTCGTGCGGAGGCCGACCAGGGCCATGCCGGCGCGCAATACTATCTCGGCCGGATGTACCTTCTGGGTGAAGGCGTCTCTGCCGATTACAAGCGGGCGGCAGCATATTTTCTAGCCGCCGCGACAGCGGGCAATACGGATGCTCAATTTTATCTCGGCACGTTGCATTATCTTGGAGAAGGCGTTTCGAAGGACTATAACAAAGCCCTTCTGTGGTATCGGCGGGCCGCCGCGCAGGGCGACCGGGCCGCACAATATTCACTCGGCATCATGCATGCAGCCGGCGAAGGCGTCCCGAAAAGCACCGTGCAAGCCTTAATGTGGTTTAACCTGGCGGCACAATCGGGTTTGCAGTCAGCGGTGAAATTCCGGGAATTACTGGCACATTCGATGACGCCCAGCGAAATTGCCGAGGCCGACCGGTTGGCACGCGACCGGCGTCGGACGCCAAACAGACGGTAATCCCCGACGATCGTTGGGCGACGAGCCCCAAATTGAAGCTGAAAGCTGCAAAAAAATTCGCCGCCCATACAGAAATGGGCGGCGAAGGAGTTCATCTCAACTGGCACAGAATATTCATCCCCCCTCGGGGGAACATCTAGGATATGCAGCCGCTGGTTAATGAAAGGTTAAGCGCTCTTGGCATCGATGCTCTCAGAACGTGGCAGACGCAATGTCACGGTCGTGCCAGTTCCCAATTTACTATCGATGATCAGTTCACCGCCGAGGCCTTCTGCCAATGTGTTGCATATTGCCAGTCCCAACCCCAAACCGTCGTCGCGCGCGAGGTACGCATTTTTGTCGGCACGTTCGAAGGGCCGGACGATACGATCCAGGTCCCTATCCGCGATGCCAGGCCCTGAATCCACCACGCTGATCGCCACGTACGCATCCGTGGACTCGGACCGAAGCCAGATCTTTTTGTCCATCGGGGTAAACTTGATCGCATTCCCCATGAGGTTGAGCAGAATCTGACGAACCGCCCGGACGTCGCTCTGGATGTCCGGCAGCGGGTCGTCAATGTCGATTACCAAATCCGCGTGTTCGCGGCCGGGCTGTTCAAGGATCAACCGGCGGCAATCCTCGATGATCGCCATCGGCTGCATGGATTGGGGGCTAAACGTGTAGTTTCCCGATTCGATCCGCGAAATATCCAGAATATCGTTGACCAACTCCAACAGGTGCCGGCCGGCTGTCGAGATCGACTCTACATACCCCTCATACCGCGGCACATTTATCGGACCGAATATCTTCAAGCTCATCATTTCGGACATGCCGATGATGGCATTCAGCGGTGTCCGCAGTTCATGGCTCATATTGGCCAGAAAATTCGATTTCGCGCGGTTGGCTTCCTCGGCTTTCAGGATCGCGTCCTCGCGTTCGATCTGCGCCCGCTTTTGTTTGGTGATGTCCATCCTGATCGCGACAATGCCGCCATCCGAAGTCTTACGTTCCGTGATCAACAACCAACTGCCGTCCGTTCGGTGGATCTCCCGCGGACCGGCAGGATTGCGATGCTGTGCGACACTTTCCCGGATCCATTCCTCCTCGCGGCCGCGCGCCTCCGCCACCAATCCGGAATAAGCAATTTCCTGCATCATTTGCTCGTACTTCATGCCCGGTTCGACCGGCGTCTTGCACCAGGGCAATTTGTTATAACTGGCGCTGTTGCACAGAACGACCCGGTCTTCCGCGTCGTACAGCACGAAGCTTTCCGGCAGGGACTCGATCGCATCCAGCAATCGTTGATGCGACGCCCGCGCATGCTCCTGGACGATGACTTCTTCGGTAATTTCCCGCGCCATACCGCGATATCCGACAAACGCGCCGCGAGTGTCAAAGACCGGGTGACCGCTGGCGCTGAAATGCCGCCGGTTGCCGTCATTGCGCCTGAAACTCTGATACCCCAGAATTTGTCCGGCATCGTTCACGACGCTCTGCCCGCTTACCCGGTGATAGACGTCGTGATCATCCTGCAGCTCCACGCTATAGTGGAAATCCCTGAACGGCCGGCGTGCATTGAGGTCCGCTAAATGCTCAGCCCAATTGGATTCCTTCTCCGGATCCACATTGGCCATCTCCCAGCGCGTCTTGCCCCGCATGATGTCGAGCGACACGCCGATCTTTTCGACAGGCGCGACGACCGTGGTCATCCTGTGTTGCGCGTCGGTCTCCCAAAACCAGTCGGACGCAATCTCAGCAAGCTCCTTGAAGCGCTGTTGCTCAATCCGCAAGGCGTCCTTGGCCTTGGTCATCTCAGACACGTCCGTCTGCGTCACCGCGACACGGCCATCGGGCAGAAGACTTTCCTTGATAATGTAGGCGGTGCCATCGGCGAGTGTCCGGAGAATTGATCCCGATGGATTGCGATGTTGCGCCAGCCGCTCGCGAATGTGTTCTTCTTCGCGTCCGGCGGCACCGGGTATGTGCCCACGCGTAACGCTCGCCCGAATCATGTCCTCGAACAGCATGCCCGGCTTGATCATGTCCTCGAGATCTTTATGCAGCCGGACGAATTCGTGATTTGCGAACAGCAAACGGTCATCGGAATCGTAGAGTGCAAAACCTTCCTGCAGCTGCTCCGCAAGAATGCGAATCGCGTCCAATTCCGACCGTTCGGAACGCCGCATCCACGAAAATATATTCAGCCGGGACGCCCGGGATGGCGGGCGTCCTGAACGGGTAAGGCCGGTCATAATTCGGTCGGAGAAATTCGATTCCGCCATGCCATGTCTGCGTAAGTTTGCAAGATAGGCATGGATGATGGCGATTTATTGTTTATTTTCCGTTAATTACATCCAAACCAAACCATCACGCGTTGTATATGTTCGCGCCAAATCAATTTTTGCGTTTCCAGTCGCGCCTGGCGACGAGCAAACGGATTTCTCCCTCCATGCACAACGCATCTTTCTGATTGTGAACCGTCGAACGCAAGACCATGACGCCGGTGGTGTTCTGCGGAATCAATTCGACGACTTCCAACTCCGGATACAGCGTGTCGCCGGCAAAAACCGGATTCATAAAACGCGACGATTGCTCGAGCATGCCAAGAATGAAAACTTCGCTGTCACCGCGGGACATATCGCTCGCGCCGGGCGCGGTCTGCGCCAGAACCTGAAAACCATGCGCCCACATATTGGGAAACCCCAAGGCTTTGCAGTATTCGACGTCATAGTGGGACGGGCGGTTGTCGCCGCTTACAAGCTGAAACGCGTAGAACAGCGCCTCGGTATGGGTCCGTGACGGAATATTGTAGCGCTCACCAACTTTCAGATCTTCGAAAAACCGTCGTTTCTTTCCCGTAGGCCGCATCGCTCTCTAATCCCGTTTAGCGATCGAGACGAAGCGAGGACATACGGTCCTCATCCAGCACGATTCCCAGCCCCGGACCTTCGGGAATGCGAATTTCGCCGTTCTCCGGCCGGATCGGGTCCTGCACCACGTCGGCTGCCAGGGCGCCGCTGACACCGACGGCAAATACACCCTCCATCAAGGGTTCCGGCCAAGCCGCGGCCATCTGCGCGACCGACGCCGTGGCGACGCTGACGCTCGGGTGATTGCCCGGATAGATGCGCATGCCCGCCGCGCTGGCCAGATGCCAGAGTTTGCGGATGTAATAGATGCCGCCGTTCTTCGCCACTTTTGTCTGAACCACGCTGGCCGCGCGCCGGCGGATCACGTCGAGCAGGGAATGGTCGGTCGAGACGGATTCGTCGGCCATGATCGGTATCGACACCGCGCGGCTCAACGCCGCCAGCCCTTCTACATCCCATATCGCCACCGGCTGCTCGGCGGCGTCGATATCGTAGGGCTCCATCTTCTTGAGAAGCTGCAAGGCCGCATCGAACGACATCGAGGCGTTTGCATCGACGCGCAGGACGATGTCGTCGCCGAAATGCTTGCGCAATCCTTCGACCCCGCGCAGATCCGCCACCGGGTCGTTGCCGATCTTCAAGCCGAAATGCCGAAAGCCCCCTTCATGAAACGCCTCCGCCTCGGCGATCACCTCTTCGACCGCCGGCTTCATCGACAGCACCGCGCCGACACGGATGCGGTCGCGGCACTTGCCGCCGAGAAGGTCATGCACCGGCACGCCGAGCAATTTGCCCGTCAGGTCGTAGAGCGCGTCGCCGATCGCCGCCTGGGCATACAGGCTGTTGTACAGCGTTGTGTTCAGGTCGTTCAGAATTGCGGCGATGTCGAAGGGCGAGCGGCCAATTAACAACGGCTCGAAATATTGTTCAACGGCGGTGACCAGGTTGGGCAGGATCTCCGCGCTGCCCTGCCGGCGCCACGCCTGGGTCTCACCGATGCCGGCGATGCCCTGATCGCAATGCACCCGTACCAGCAGGGTCTCGATCGTCGCCCGCGGCGCGCCCTGCGAAATCTTGAACGGCGTGGTGAAGGGTATTTCCAGCGGGATGGTTTCGACCGACGTTATCTTCGCCGTCCGGTGCAAAGCGGCGGCGTCTTCGCTTACTAGAATGTCGTCCATGATGCTGGCTCCTCGCTACCCGTTTACGATTTTCCCGCGTATCAGCCCGTCGATCTCGCCCACAGTGTAGCCATGCGCTGACAGGATGTCGCGCGAATGCTCGCCGATTCCCGGCGCGATGCTGCGCGGACCGTCGGTGCCGTGTTGCGCCAATCCCGGCGGATTCGGCATCGGAATTCGGCCAATACCCGGATGGTCGAGCCAGCTTATCAAGCCGGTCGCCTCCACCTGGGGGTGTTTCAAGAAGGCGAAATAGTCGTTCACCTTTTCATGCATGATGCGCGCTTCGGCGAGGCCCCCGCAGAGCGCGGCGCCCTCCATTTTCGCGCAGGCTTCGTTGAGGATCGGCACAAGGGTCAGTTCGTTTTCGAGCCGGGCCGCGTTGGTCGCGAACCGCGGATCCTCCGCCAATTCCGGTCGTCCGACGATCTCGCAGAACGGCGCGAACTCCTCTTCCTTATAGACCAGGATATTGACCCAGCCATCCGCGGTCGGAAACGTGCCCGACGGAATTCGTCCCGGCACGATCTTGCCGCCGTCGAGGTAGTTGGAAATCATCCGGACCACCTGGAAACAGGCGGCCCCCTGCATCAGGTTCGCGTCGATCCGCTTTCCCCTGGGCTCATCCCGCCGGGCGTAGAGCGCGGACGAGAGTGCCTGAAACGCATAGAGACCGGTCGCCATATCGCAAACGATGACGCCAATTCGGTGCGGAATGCCGTCCACCCCCTCATTGACCGACATCAGGCCGGAAAAGGCCTGCAGCACCGGGTCCATTGCCGGACGCTCGCGCATCGGGCCGGTCTGTCCGAAGCCCGATATGGAGACATACAGAATTCGCGGATTGACGGCCGCCACATCGTCATAGCCGACACCGAGCCGGTCGACGATCCCCGGGCGGAACCCTTCGATAAAGACATCCGCATCCTCGATCATCCGATGGACGATGGCGCGGCCCTGCTCGGATTTCAGATCCAGCGCAATGCTGCGCTTGCCCAGATTGGTCGGCACCGAATAGGCGGAATGACCGTCATAATTCTTGGAAATATGCCGGCCCCAATCGCCGTCGAGCGGCTCGACCTTGATCACATCCGCACCGTTCTGGGCCATCAACAGTCCGGTATAGGGCCCGGCCACCCCCTGGCTGAGGTCGACAACTTTAAGTCCCTCGAACGGTGCGTCGTATCCCATGCCGGCTGCGTCCCCACTCTGCTGTCGTTTGTCCAACGCGTCCAATCAAGCGATAATGATTGGACGCTTCACCGCCATTACACGGATTCACCGGTGGCTCGGCAACTCCTAGCAGGGAATAACAGGATGGATTTGCAGTTTTCCGAACAGGATCGAACATTCCGCCAGGAAGTTCACGACTTCATGGCCCAGCACCTCCCCGACGATCTCAGGGAAAAGGTCCGGAACGGACTCAACCTGAAACGGGAGGACTACGTCCGCTGGATGCGGATGCTGTCCGAGAAAGGCTGGCTGGTTCCCGAATGGCCGGTGGAATTCGGCGGATCGGAACTCACCCCGGTCCAGCGCTACATCCTGAGCGAGGAGCTGGCCCGCGGCGACGCCCCGCTGGTCATCAATCAAGGCATCCGCATGGTCGGACCGGTGATCTACAAATTCGGGACCGACGCGCAGAAGGAAAAGTACCTGCCCCGCATCATCGCCAGCGACGACATCTGGTGTCAGGGCTATTCCGAACCGGGATCGGGTTCCGATCTTGCCTCGCTGCAAACGCGCGCGGTGCGCGACGGCGACCACTACATCGTCAACGGGACCAAGATGTGGACCTCGCACGCACACTTCTCGGATCGCATGTTCTGCCTCTGCAGGACCGATCCCGACGTCAAGTTTCAGGAAGGCATCTCCTTCCTGCTGATCGATATGGATCAGCCGGGCGTCGAGGTTCATCCCGTCCCGCTGATGGAAGGCACCCACCACGTCAACATGGTCTATCTGACCGACGTCAAGGTACCGGTCGAAGATCTTGTCGGCGAAGAAAACAAGGGCTGGACCTATGCGAAGTTTCTACTCAGTCATGAGCGGATTGGCATCGCGAAAATCGGCATCGCGAAGGCGCAGCTCGGCAAATTGAAGCAGATCGCGGGCGCGGAGCCCGAGGGCGGCGCGGCGCTGATCGACGATCAGGATTTCCGCCAGCAGATTGCCCGGGTCGAAATCGACCTGGAAGCGCTGCATCACACCGAACTCCGCTGCATCATGGCGCAGGCGCGCGGTGAAGCGCCGGGCCCGGAAGCCAGCGTGCTGAAAATTCGCGGCACGGAAATCCAGCAGCAATTATCCGAATTGCTGATGCAAGCGGTCGGCTATTACGCCAACCCCTTCATTCAGGAAGCCCGCGAATACGGCTGGAACGAAGAACCCGTGGGCGCGGCGTACAGCGGCACTCTCGGCGCCAATTATTTCGTCACGCGAAAGGCGTCGATCGTCGGCGGCACCAATGAGATTCAGCGCAATATCATCGCCAAGGCGGTGCTCGGACTCTAATTCCGATCCCGCACGATGCGCCGCTCGCGCCCATCCTGCCCGGCGGAGACAAAATACTGGCGCGACGGACGGCCACGGGTATCATCGGGTAACTCTACTGTTGATTGACCCGGTACCGCTGTTTCCGGTGCGGGAACTCAACGCCGTCTTTACATAACACCCACCCAGGGGCGCATCGCGATGGATTTGAATTTCTCCGATAAGGACCTCGCCTTTCAGCAGGAGGTCCGCACTTTCATCGAACAAGAACTGCCGGACGACATTCGCGAAAAAGTGGCGAATGGCTACCGTCTGGGCCGGGAAGACTACGTCCGGTGGCAGAAAATCCTCGGCAAGAAGGGCTGGCTCGCCCCCCATTGGCCGAAGGAATATGGCGGCAGCGATTTGCCCGCGGTCCGGCGCTACATCCTAGGCGAGGAATTGGGCCGCGGCCATACGCCACGGCTGATCGCCTTCGGCCTGCGTATGGTCGCGCCCGTGATCTACACCTTCGGTACCGACGCACAGAAGGAAAAATACCTGCAGCCGATTCTGGACAGCGAACATTTCTGGTGCCAGGGCTATTCCGAACCGGGCTCGGGCTCCGACCTCGCCTCGCTGCAGACCCGCGCGGTGCTGAACGGCGACCATTATGTCATCAACGGGACCAAGACCTGGACGACGATGGCCCAGCACGCCGATCACATGTTCTGCCTGACCCGCACCGACCCCGACGTCAAATTCCAGGAAGGCATCTCCTTCATGCTGATCGACATGGACCAACCGGGCATCGAGGTTCGGCCGATCAAGACGATCGACGGCAGCGCCGAGATCAACACGGTCTACCTGACCGACGTGAAGGTGCCGGTCGAAGACCGGGTCGGCGAGGAGAACAAGGGCTGGACCTACGCCAAGTTCCTGCTCGGTCATGAACGCTCCGGCATCGCGCGGGTCGGCGCGTCCAAGGCCCAGCTCCGCAAGCTGCGCGATATCGCCGCGAAAGAGCGCGCCGGCGACGGCTACCTGATCGACGATCCGGATTTCAGCCGCGAGATCGCGCAGCTCGAAATCGACCTGTCGGCGCTGGAATTTACCGAGCTGCGCTCGCTCACCTCCACCGCCAAGGGCGAAGCGCCGGGTCCGGAGGCGAGCCTGCTGAAAATCCGCGGCACCGAGATCCAGCAACGCCTGTCGGAACTGCTAATGCAGACGATCGGCTATTACGCAATGCCGTACATCCCGGAATCGCTGGAATACGGCTGGAACGAGCAACCGGTCGGGCCGGAATATGCCGCGCCGCTCGCCGCGACCTACTTCAACATGCGCAAGACCTCGATCTACGGCGGCACCAACGAAATTCAGCGCAACATCATCGCCAAAATGGTGTTGGGTCTCTAGGGGAAAGCACGCAAGGCAATGGACTTTACGCTCAACGAAGAACAACAGCTCCTCAAGGACAGCGTCGACCGCTTCGTCCGCGAGAATTACGAACTCTCGCAGCGCCGCGAACTGGTCGCCAAGCCGGAAGGGTTCAGCCGCGACCAGTGGGCCACCATGGCGGAGCTCGGCTGGCTGGGCGCCGCCCTGCCGGAAGCCTATGGCGGCATCGGCGGCGGCGCGGTCGAAACCATGATCATCATGGAAGGCTTCGGCAGCCGGCTTGTGGTCGAGCCCTACTTTTCCAGCGTCGTGCTGGGCGGCAATCTGCTGCTCAAGGGCGGCAGCGAGGAGCAGCGCAACACAATCCTGCCGGCGCTGATCGCGGGCGAAACGATGCTGACTTTCGGATACGCCGAACGGCAATCGCGGTTCGATCTGCACGACGTGGAAACCAAGGCGACGAAAAAAGGCGGCGGCTACCGGATCGACGGCCATAAGGGCGTGGTGCTGCATGGCGGCACCGCCGACAAGATCATCGTGTCGGCCCGCACCGCCGGCGGCGGCCGCGACCGGGACGGCATTACCTTGTTCCTGGTCGACCGGGCGGCGGACGGCGTCGCGATCCGCGAATACCAGACGATCGACGGGCTGCGCGCCGCGGAGGTCGAGCTGCGCGACGTCGCGGTCGGCGCGGATGCGGTGGTCGGCGATCCCGACCAGGGCCTGCCGCTGATCGAGGATGTGGCGCGCCGCGCCATTGCCGCGCTGAGTGCCGAGGCGGTCGGCGTGATTGACACCATGAAGACCCTCACCAACGAATACCTGCAGACGCGCGAGCAGTTCGGACGACCGATCGGCAAGTTCCAGGCGCTGCAGCACCGCATGGTCGACATCATGATGGCGGCGGAGGAATCCCGCTCGATCATGTATGTGGCCACGCTGAAGCTGGACCACGACCCGGCCGAAAGCGAGCGCGCGGCGACGGCGGCCAAGGTGAAAATC
>CAYYBI010000225.1:0-9544 GCA_964469835.1 uncultured Rhodospirillaceae bacterium | reverse complement strand
GTCTTCGAGCCGCAGCCGCTTGGGCGCGACCATCCCCATGTTTATGGTGCGGAAGGTGCCTTTTTCGGCCAGCCCGATCTGCATATAGGCGCCGCCGCCAAGCCCGCTCATCCACGGTTCGACGACCGAGACCGCGAAGGAGGTGGCGACCGCCGCGTCGACCGCGTTGCCGCCCGCGCGCAGGACCTCCGCGCCGACCTCGGCGGCCGCCTTATGCTGGCTCGCGACGAGGCCGTTGGCGCCGGTCACGACCGGCTTGCGGACCGTCCAGTTCTGTTGGAATTGCGTATCGGGCAGCAAGGTCGATTTCATCGCGGTATCCTCCCGATATCAGTATTCCCGCTAACGAGGGTGGCGCACAAGTTTTGTTGCGAGGAATTGCCCGAGTGGCATCAGTACGTCGGCGCTCGTCCTTCGTCCCTCGTCAGGCTCGGGATGAGGTTCGCTCAGGATGAGGGCAGGCTTCATCGTAATTGGAAATAAAATGTTAGAAGGCCGCTCCTAGCCTCATGTTGAGCGAAGTCGAAGTATGAGGCTCAGGCACCACTAATCCTCATAACGCCGGGTCGTCGACCCCGGCTTCTTCGAAGCCCTTGGCACGCAGGAGGCAGCTGTCGCAGACGCCGCAGGGGCGGGGGCCGGCGGCATAGCAGCTCCAGGTCAGATGCAGCGGCGCGTCGAGCTCGCCTGCCAGCCGCACGATGTCGGCCTTGCTCTTGTCGATCAGCGGCGTCTCGACACGGAAGGGGATGCCGTATTGCGTCCCGATCTTGCTGCCGAGGCGCAGCGTCTCCGTGACCGCCGTATAGAATTCCGGCCGGCAGTCGGGATAGCCGCTGTAGTCGAGCGCGTTGGCGGCGATGTAAAGCACCGGCTCGATGGTTTCGGCGTCGACGCCGTTCTCCTCGATCTGGTGCAACACTTGGCTTTCCAGCGCGGCGGCGGTCATGGTCAGAAAGAAGGTATTGCGCATCGGCACGTAGGTGAGCGGAATGTCGCCGGCCATCGCCGCCGTGTCGCGCTGCGACGGCAGGTCGAAGCGGTCGGCGTTGGTCAGCGCCGAATGCGCCGCCAGGTCGCGGTAGAAATGCACGTCGACCACCCGGTGGTCGAGTGCCAGGGCCTCCGCGACCGCCCGCGCCGCGTCCAGCTCCAGGCGCTGGCGCTGCCCGTAATCCAGGGTCAACGCGATCAGTTGATCGGTCTCGTCTCGGGCATGGACCGCGAGAGTGGTTGAATCGAGCCCGCCGGAAAGCAGGACCACGCCAATACGCATCGCCGTCATGTGCTCCGATGTGCCAGGATCGAGGCGATCGCCGCCGACGCCAACCGGGCTTCCGGCGGATCGGCCCGGCTGGTCAGGATTGCCGGCACCTTGGCGCCCAGCACGATGCCGGCCGCACACGCGCTCATGAAATAGACCATCATCTTGAACAGCGCGTTGCCGGTTTCGATATTGGGCACCAGTAGAATATCGGCATTGCCGGCAACCGGATTGTCGATCCCCTTGACCGCGGCGGCCACGGGCGACACCGCAAGATCGAAGGCGAGCGGCCCATAGATATCGGCGTCGAGTAATTCCTGTCGCGCGCGGTCGGCGATCTCGGCCGCTTCCAGGCTGCTCGGCATCTTGGGCGTGACTTCCTCGGTGGCGGACAGTACGGCGACCTTCGGGCGGTCGATGCCGAGCGCATGCGCCAGGCCGACCGCGCTTTTCGCCGCCTGAACGCGGGTGGACACGTCCGGCGCGACGTTTACCGCGGCATCGGTGATCAGCAGCACCGTGTCGTCGCGGGGAACCGTCATATGAAACACATGGGTCAGCCGGCGGCCGGTGCGTAACCCGGAGTTGCGTTTCAGCATGCCGAGCATGAAGGCATCGGTGTGCAGATGTCCTTTCATCAGCACATGAGCCTCGCCGTCGCGGCAAAGCGCGGCGGCCGCGTCGGCGGCATCGCTTTCGCTGGCGGCGGGGACGACCTTATGTCCCGAAATATTCCAACCGATCCGTTCCGCCTCGGCGCCGATGGCATCTGCGTCGCCGACCAGCAGCGGTTCGATGATTTCGGCTTCGCATGCCATCCGTGCACTTTCCATCGGCAGGGGGGCGCCCGCATTGGCGATCGCCGTGGGTACCGGCGGCAAGGCCTTTGCCCGGGCCAGTAACGCCGCGGGGCACTCATAAGGACGCCGGCTCAGCATGTCAGGCCGGCTCCCACATCAAGTCGCCGAGCCGTTCGGCGGCCCGCCGCAGCGTCGGTTCATATCGCAGGATCTCCTCCGCATCGAGCCGGGGTTGCGGCGCATGAATCGCCAGTGCGGCGGCAAAACTTCCGTCGCGCGCCGGGTTCGGTACCGGCACGGCGAGGCCCACGAGACCGATCATGTATTCCTGATCGTTGACTGCGACGGCGCGGTCGCGAATTACCTTCAGTTCTTTTTCCAGTACGCCGATATCGGTGATCGTGTGGTCGGTGAAGGATTCGAGGGCGCCGGTGCTGTACAGCCGATCGCGCGTGCGCTTCGACATCTGGCTCAGAAAAAGTTTGCCCATCGCGGTGCAGTGTAGCGGCACATGGCTGCCGACCGAAAGCTGTAGGCGGAGCGGCCAATGGGTTTCCACCCGGTCGAGATAGACGACACGGCTGCCCTCCAGCGTGCCGAGATTGCAGGTCTCGCCGGTATCGCGCGCCAAGCCTTCCAATACCGCGTGCCGGGGGGCGCGCTGCGCCGAACTGGCCAGCGTATCGATGGCGAGCCGGCTCAGGCGCGGGCCGATGGTGAAGTGCTTTCCCTCGGGTTCGCGGGCGAGCAGTCCGTCCGCTTCCAGCCGGCTGGCCATCCGGTGGACGCTCGGCTTCGGCAGCGACAGGCGGTCCGCCATCTGCGCCAGGCTCATTGGCCGGTCTTCGGCAACGATAATCTCGATGAGCGCGAAGGCCCGTTGCACGGCCGAGGTGCGGTCAGGATTTCCGTTGCTTGCCGTCGGCGTCTTTGCCTTCGCCATATCGCGTGTTCCGTTTGGGCACCGCGGGGCGGCGTGCGATGGCGCGGTTGGCCGGGGCGGTGCGATATTTTTTTGTATAGGATGACAATATGAGTCGACAAGCAACGCTTTATTTGAGACGAATCGGTATCATTTTTTGAAAATCCCGCACGGACGGGGGAGCCAGGGAGAATAAGACCATGGAGATGACGTCGCAGGAAGCCTTCGTTGAAACGCTGCGGATAAACGGTGTGAAGATCGCCTTTGGCATCGTGGGATCGGCTTTCATGCCGGGGCTGGACGTGTTCGAAGCCGCGGGCATCCGCTTCGTCGACGTGGCGCATGAGCAGGGCGGCGCTCATATGGCGGACGGCTATACCCGCTCCGGTGGTGAGATTGCCGTTTGCATCGCCCAAAACGGACCCGGCATCACCAACTTCGTCACCGCTGTCGCGGCGGCTTATTGGAACCACACGCCGATGATCGTGGTGACCCCGGAAACCGCCACGCTGACGCAAGGGCTGGGCGGCTTTCAGGAAACCCGTCAGCTTCCGTGCTTCGAGGAGATCACCTGCCATCAGGAGACGCTGGCGCATCCGAACCGGATGGTCGAAACCTTGACCCGGTGTTTCCAGCGGGCACGCCAGCATTCGGCGCCGGTGCAATTCAACGTGCCGCGCGACATGTTCTGTCAGGTGATCGACGTCACCATTCCCGAGCCGATCATCCCGGGCCGGCAGATGGGCGACGAGGCGTCGATTCAGGCGGCGGCCAAGCTGCTCGCGGGCGCGAAATTCCCGGTCATCGTTTCCGGCGCCGGCGTGGTGCTGAGCGACGCCGTCGAGGAATGCAAGCAACTCGCCGAGAAACTCGGCGCGCCGGTGGCCAACAGCTACCTGCACAATGACAGCTTCCCGGCGAGCCATCCGCTTGCCGTCGGTCCGCTCGGCTATCAGGGTTGGGAATCGGCGATGGTGCTGGTCAAGAAGGCCGACGTGATCCTCGCTCTCGGCACCCGGCTGAACCCGTTCAGCACGCTGCCGCAGCACAACATCGAATACTGGACCGGCCAGGCGAAGATCGTGCAGGTCGACGCCAATCCGGATCAGCTCGGCCTTGCCAAGTCGATCGACATCGGCATCTGCGGCGATGCGCAGGCGGTGGCGCAGCAGCTTATCAAGGCGCTCAAGGGCCATGACGCGGGCCAGGCAGGGAAGAAGCGGATGGACGAGATCGCCACCCGCAAATCCGCCTGGCTGCAGAAGCTCGCCGGCTGGGATCACGAAGAGGACGACGAAGGCAGCACCTGGAACAAGCGCGCGATGGATGCGGAGCCGGAGAAGATGGCGCCGCGCCAGGTCTTGCGGGCGATCCAGGACGGACTGCCGGACGATGCGATGGTGTCGACCGACATCGGCAATATCTGCGCGATGGCCAACAGCTACCTGCCGTTCGAAAAGCCGCGCAGCTTCTTCGCGCCAGGCATGTTCGGCAATTGCGGCTACGCTTTTCCCGCCATCATGGGCACCAAACTGGCCAACCCCGACCGCCCGGCGGTCGCCCTGGTCGGCGACGGCGCCTTCGGCATCAGCCTGAACGAATTGCCGACCTGCATCCGCATGGAAATTCCGGTCAGCATCGTGGTGTTCCGCAACGGCCAGTGGGGCGCGGAAAAGAAGAACGACATCCTGTGGTTTGACGAACGCTTCGTCGGCACCGAGCTGGGCGACACGTTCAGCTTCGCCAAGGTCGCTGACGCCTTCGGCTGCAAGGGCGTGCGGGTCGAGACGATGGAAGACCTGACGGCCGCGATCAAGGAGTCCTGCGCCGCCCAGAAGAAGGGCGTCACGACCCTGGTCGAGGTGGTGGTGAACAAGGAACTCGGCGCGCCGTTCCGCCGCGACGCCATGCAGGACCAGCGCTGCCTGCTGCCGCGCTATAAGGACCTCACCGTTAGCCGCTAACGGCGGGAGGATTGGGATTTACGAGGCGGGCGCCGGAGCAATTCGGCGCCCGTTTCATACTTCCGGCCATCGCCGAGCCCCGTGCAGGACAGCAAGGATTTCCACGACATCGTTCTTGACCCGGTAGGGCAGGATGAAGGGCGTGCCGGGAATCACCAGTTCTCGCGTATGCGGCAAACGGCCGGGCCGGCCGCTATTCGGGAATGTGGTCAGCCGTTCGGTGGCCTGGATGATTCGTTCGGCCATTTCGGCGGCCGCGCGGGGATTGTCGTCGGCGATGAACGCCTCGACCTGCCGCAGGTCGTGCCGCGCCGTCGGCGACCATTCGAGCTTCATTTGCGCGGCGTGCGCGCGGTGTCCTTACCCCAAGTCGAAAGCCAGTCCTTGATGTCTTCGTGGGGAATGCCTTCGCCGGCGTTCATTTCGGCGATGCCCTGTTCGATATGGGCGATCTGCCAGGATTGGACATCGAGATAGGCGTCCAAAGCCTGTTCGATGTGCCAGGAGCGCGGCCGGTCGGTCGCCTCGGCCAAGCGTTCCAGTTGGTCAACCTTGGCCGAACTGACCCGGAATGAAATTGCCTGACTGTCAGATTTGGCTGTTTTGTTCATTGGAAATCGCTGTTTTGAAATTATTGTACACTATGTGCACAGTGTATCTAAATAAGGGTCGAATTGCAAGGAGAGCCGCAACGGAATTAGGATCGTACGGTAACCGTAAGCCCCGGCGGCACGCTTTCGCCGTGGTCCCATGAATGACAACTCGCTCTGAGGCGCTCACCCCTAAACCGGCCGGTCGCCCTTGACCGTGACGCGGCGGCCGGTGCGTTTGTCGGGCCAGTAGTCCCAGAGCGCCAGGTGCTGGGTGCAGCGGTTGTCCCAGAAGGCGATGTCGTTGTCCCGCCAGGGAAAGCGCACCTGGAAGCGCGGCTGGGTCAGGTGGCGGAACAGGAAGGCCAGGATCGCGTCGCTTTCCTCTCCGGCGAGGCCGTTGATGCGCGTGGTGAAGGTCTCGTTGACGTAGAGCGCCTGCCGGCCGGACACGGGGTGGGTTCGAACGATGGGGTGCTCGGCGGCCGAGAACGCCTGGCCGCTGTCGTCCATGCCCCGGTTCGCATAGCGGCCGCGGAAGGCGCGTTCCGGATCGTGGGTCGCGGTCAGGCCGCGCAGCATCGCCTTCATCGGGTCCGACAGCGCGTCATAGGCGGCGTACATGTTGGCGAACAGCGTGTCGCCGCCGGAACGCGGGGTGCGGTGGATCTGCAGAATGGTGCCGAGCGGCGGTTCGTCCTCGCTGGAGACGTCGCTGTGCCAGTCGCTGCCGTTGTTGACGATCGAGTTCTCGTCGATGTCGATTTCCATGATCGGGGGATAGCCGTCCATGTGCGGCGAGGCCGGGTGCACATGCAAGTCGCCGAAGTTCTGGCCAAAGGCGATGTGCTGCTCCGGCGTCAGCTCCGGCTGATCGCGGAAGAACAGGACGTTGTGGTTGGCCAGCGCCTGCCCCAGATCCGCGACCTGTTCCGCCGGCACCGGCCGGGTCAGGTCGACGCCCGACACCTCGACGCCGATTACCGGTGTCACCGGGGTTACCGAGATCGTTTCATAAGCCGCCTCGGCGCGGGAATTGGAGAGGCTGCGCGCCTTGTCCGCCTTGCCGTCATAGGTCCTGGTCTCGATCATCGTTCTTCCGTTTTATGTTCCGTGCCGAGCGCCCGGTCAGTGTAGGCCGAGAGGCCGCGGATCGGAACAGGGCGCATGCCGATTTGTATCGGCTTGGCTTTTGCCGCGTCCCGGGTCCAATGGTAAAGTGGTTGGGTGTTCGACCATTCACTCACTAACCAACGAGGAAACGATGGCCCTACCAGAAGTGGGAAACCCGCCGCCGGCTTTCACCCTGCCCAATCAGGACGGGCAGAATGTGAGCCTGGCGGACTATGCGGGGAAGAACGTGCTGCTCTGGTTCTTTCCGCGCGCCTTCGGCGGCGGATGAACGAAACAAGCCAACGGGTTCCGTGATCGAACCCAAGACTTCGCCGATAAGAATACCGTCTTGCTGGGCGTGACGTTCAGCCCGGCGGAAGAATTGAAAAAGTGGAGCGGCGAGGTGGGCCTCACCACGCAGCTCCTGTACGACGCCGACCGGTCGGTCGCCATGGCCTATGGCGCGGCGGCCAGTGCGGATCAGGAAAAAGCCACGCGGGTCTCGGTCCTGATCGGTCCGGACGGCACGGTGGTGAAGACCTATGCCACGCCGGACGCCGAAGGCCACCCGGCCGAAGCGCTTGCGGATTTGTCTTAAAATAGTCCGGTAAGTCACTGTTTTTACGAAATCTCGGATGCCGGTTGGCGTCCGGGGTCTTGTTTGCCGTGCGCGGCGCGGCAGGGTTTTGATGTTCGTGCCGCACACCGCCTCGCCCTTCGTCAGGCTCAGGGTGAGGCTGTGTATTTCCAATAGATTGGCCTCATCCTGAGCTTGACGAAGGATGCGGCCAATCCGGGACGAATAGTTCAGGCCGCACGGCCCGCCTCACCACGCGGCTTCCAGCAGGGACAGCATGTGCGCGGTGTAGTCGCCGGGCCGGTCGCCGGGGTTGGCGTTGAAGTTCTTCAGCGTGTCTTGCGCCAGCAGCGGCAGGTCTTCGCGCGGGATATCCAGCTCGTGCAGTCGCGTCGGCATGCCGATCCGCCGGTATATGTCGTCCAATCCTTCCGCGGTCCCTTCGGCGGCGGCTTCCGCCGTCATGCCGTCCTGCCACACGCCGAGCGCGCCGGCGACCCGCTTCGCGACATCGATGTCCTTGGGCGGCGTGAGCCGGGTGACCGTCGGGATGACGGTCGAGGTCGACTCGCCCTGCCAGACATGGTCGTAGCGAATGTGCAGCGCGGTGGCGAGCGCATAGGAGTTGGCGGCGGTCTGGTCCCACTCGCGGCGCCGGCCCTGATCGTCGTCGGCGGCCCGGTTTTCGAGGAAGGCGGCGCAGCAGAGGTCGATGCGGATCGCCGCGTTGTCGGGTTCTTCCATGATGCGGGGCAGCGCGCCGTGCAGCAGGCGAAAGGCGTGCCGGCGGTCGGCCTCGACCAGTGGCGTCAGGACGCGCGCGCCGAGCAGCCGGAGCGCGCTGGAAAACCCGGTGGTGGCGGTCGAGCGGATCAGTTCGGGCGGCGCGGTCATCAGCGCGCCGGCGTCCCAGAATAGCGCAGCGGGCCGGGTCTTCGGATCGAAGAATTCCATCCGGTGGTCGAGGTCTTCGTTCTTCAGCCCCGATCCGGCCCGGTTCATCGCCGAGGTCGGTGTGGTGGGCACGTTGATGATCGGCGGCTTCGGCGCCATCAGGCGCGGGCTGTAGGCGGGCTTGCCTTCGGGGTATTGCGTCATCAGGTCGAACGGATCGCCTTTTTCGGCGAGCAGGATCGCGACCACACGGGTGCCGACGATGACGCTGCCGCCGCCGACCGCGATCAGCAGGTCCGCCTCCGCCGCGCGCGCCGCCTCGACCGCCTGTTGTACCGAGGGCCAGTCCGAATCCTTGCCCATCGTCTCGAAGGCGCCGGCATACAATTCGCCGAGCTCGGCCTGGATGCGGGCGGGCAGGTCGGTCTTGGTCGCGACCGTCCGGCCGCAGATGACGAAGGCGCGCCGCGCCTTCTGCCGCTCGACCTCCGTCCGGAGCTGGGCGAGGGCGTTTTCGCCCGAATGCAGGCGCAGGGGATACCCCACCGCGCGAAAGCTACGAGATTCCATATCCATGAAGCGCCTTTACCGCAGGATTGCACCGCGCGACGGACGAGGAGCCGTCAGGCCCTGCGCCGAAACGTCACGTCAGGATTATGCCACCGCGAGGACGGGGCCGCCCTCGATCGATTTGGAGGGCCGTCCGTCCACTCCGACCGGAATATCGCCGACCAGCGTGGTGCGATAGAACTCACGGCCGAAATCGCTGGTGTAGATGTCCCGGGGCGCCAGATGCGCGGTCGACCGGTTGTCCCAGAAGGCGATACTGCCCGGCTCCCATTTGAAGCGCACGGTGAATTCGGGCCGCACCGCGTGTTCCTTCAGCAACGCCAGCAGGCTTTCGCTTTCCGTCGGCGTCACATCCACGATCGACTTCAGGAAGCTGGGGCTGACATAGAGCACCCGTTCGCCCGATTCCGGATGGACACGGATCATCGGATGCTCGGTGATCAGGCGATTGCGGCGCATCTTCTCCTCGTATTCCCGCGAGGTTTCGACCCCCGGCGGCGGGTTGAACTGATGCACCGTGCGCAGCCCGTCCAGGAATTCCCGGAGGGTCGGCGACAGCGCCTGATACGCCGCGGCGAGGTTGGTCCACATCGTATCGCCGCCGTAGGGCGGCACGATATCGCCGCGCAGCATGGACGCGGCCGGCGGGTTCACGGCGGCGGTGATGTCCGCATGCCAGCCCGACCATGGGGTAAACGCCATCTCGCCCTTGTACCGGACGTTCTTGCGATCCTTGGAAACCGAGTAAATTTCCGGGAAGCCCTCGACATTGCCGTACACCGCGTGACCGGGGGTCAGCTCTCCGAATTGCCGGGCAAAATCAACATGTTGCTGATGATCGATATGCTGA
>CAYYBI010000224.1:0-9590 GCA_964469835.1 uncultured Rhodospirillaceae bacterium | reverse complement strand
CTCAACACCGGCCAGGCCTGCATCAGCCCGAACCGCCTGTTCGTCCACAGCAGCATCGCCGAACCCTTCGTCGACGAGTTCGTCTCCCGGGTTACCCGGCTGCGTGGCGGCAACGGCCTCGAAGACGGCGTTAGCATCGGCCCACTGGTCAACCAAGCCGCCATCGACAAGGTCGAACGCCAGGTCGCCGACGCGGTCGACAAGGGCGCGAAAGTGCGCTGCGGCGGCCATCGCCTGATCGAGGACGGGCTCGAAAAGGGGCATTTCTACGCGCCCACCGTACTCACCGGCGTCACGCCCGAGATGCAGATCTATCGCGAGGAGACCTTCGGCCCGGTCGCGCCAATCATCACCTTCGACGACGACGAAAAGGCGCTGGAAATGGCGAACGACACCCATTACGGGCTCGCCGCCTATGTCTATACGCAGAACGTCTCGCGGGCGCACCGCATGTTCGAACGGCTGCGTTTCGGTATCATCGGCGTCAACGACATCAACCCGACCGCGGCGGCAGCGCCGTTCGGCGGCATGAAGGAGAGCGGTCTCGGCCGCGAGGGCGGCCGCGAAGGCATCGCCGAATATCTCGAAACCAAGCTGGGCGGGTTTTCGGTCTAATCCGACCGGCCCATCCGCTACGGAACAATTCAATAACCCAACTAGGGAGACCCAACCATGAGCCGTTTACCCAACATCGATCCTGCCAATTACGACGCCGAACAGAAGCGGGTCGCCGCCGCGATCACCGCCGGGCCGCGCGGCGAGGTGCGTGGCCCCTTCGTGCCACTGATGCACAACCCGAAGGCCGCCGACGCGGTGCAGGCGATGGGCGCGTTCCTGCGCTTCGACGGCACGCTGGACGGGCGTTTGCGGGAGATGGCGATCATCATGATGGGCCGCTTCTGGACCGCGCAGTACGAATGGTACGCCCATTACAAGATCGCCCTGGAGGAAGGCCTGGACGCGGCGATTGCCGACGCCATCGCCGAGCGTCGCCGGCCGGACTTCAAGAACAAGGACGAGGAGATCGTCTACAATTTCGTCAACGAAATGACGGAGAACCGCAAGGTCAGCGACGCCACGTTCGGCGCGGCCCAGGAGCTATTGGGGCCCAAGGGCGTTGTCGAGTTGGTCGTGCTGTGCGGCCATTACTCGGTGATTTCGCTGGTGCTGAACACCTTCGGGATCGAGGTACCGGGCGGCGCGAAGCCCCTGCCGGAATAAACCGCGGCGCGGATACGTTCAACAACATCCCTGGAGGTACCATGAGAGCGACAACCAAACTACGGCAGTTGATCGCCGGAAACAGCACTGTCATGGCCGGCGGCGCGCATGACGCGATGTCCGCCCAAATCGCCGAGCAGATCGGCTTCAAGCTGTGCGTCGTCACCGGCGCCGGCACGTCGGTCAGCCGGGGCTACCCCGATGTCGGGCTGCTGACCGGCGAGGAGATGGTGGCCAACGCGCGTTACATCGCGGAAGCGGTCGAAATCCCGGTCATCGTCGACGCCGATAACGGCTACGGCAACGCGATCAACGTACGGCGCACCGTGCGCGCCTTCGAACAGGCGGGCGTCGCCGGCATCCATATCGAGGACCAGACCTGGCCCAAGCGCTGCGGCCATATGTTAGGCAAGACGCTGATTTCGACCGAGGAGATGTGCGCCAAGCTGCGCGCCGCGCAGGAAGCCAAGCGCGATCCGGATTTCGTCGTCATCGCCCGCTGCGACGCCATGCTGGTCAACGGGCTCGACGACGTGCTGGAACGCTGCGAGGCGTATCTGGAAGCCGGCGCCGACATGCTGTTCGCCGAGATGCGCGAGGATATGGACGAGACCCGCGCCTTCGCCGAACGATTCCGCGACCGCATCCCGCTGCACTACAACCACTCGCCAAGCCCGATGGTGCCGAAGCTGCACGTCTCCGAGGTCGAGGCGATGGGCTTCAAGACCTGCTGCTTCTATGCCCAGCCGATCATGGCCGCGGCCAAGGCGATCCGCGAGGTGATGACCGAGATCTACGAGACCGGCAACGCCGCCACCGTGCAGGACCGGCTGGTCCCGCTCGACGATCTGTGGGAAATCGGCGGCATCACCGAGGTGCGGGAGTTGGAGAAACGCTACGGTAGTTGAGCGTTTTCGCGCGCGAAACATCGAATCCCGGTGCCGGGACGACCGAAACACGGCAGTTCACTCGATCCGGGCTTATGCTGCCAATTTCCTGCGCCGCCACCAGTCAAACAGTCCCAAGACGCCGAGAGCGGTTCCGAAAAGCGGCAGCGCGGCCGGAACCGCAACCGCGGAGACGGAGTCGAAAGTCGCCCGGAATGCCAAATCCCGGCTGTTGCTTAAACGGGTATCCCAGAAAAGGTCGTTGCTGAACGCCGCATTATCGTTGGAAAAGATAAATTTGCCCGGCGTATATTTGTCGGTTCCGTTGAATTCGGTTGCCCGAACGCCGGCCCGTGTGAGGGTTGTCCCAAATGCCGCAAGTGTGAAGAAGTACGTCGTGCCGCTGGCCACAGGTAGATTCAGATCGACGTCGAAGATTTGCAGCCCACCGCCAAGATGGTCGAGCGCCTGCTGCGACAGGATCATTGTCGCGTCTGGCAAAAATCCGGAACCGCCCGGCGACGTCGGGCGCCCTTCGGCAATAATCAGGTTAAAACTGTCGGCTTGCCGATTCCTAACGCCGAAAGCCAAACTGGCCCAATTGGCATCGTCAGCCAAAACCGATTGCGCGTAATAGTACGAAAGCGAAGTGCCAAAAATACGTTGGTCAGAATTATCCGGCAGCCCAAGCAGATCGACTGTTCCGGCCCGCGCCGTACCGACTGTCGCCAAACAGATCAAAACAACGGCAGCAAACCCCATTCGCAATGAATGAAGGATCATCTCCCCCTCCTATCCCACATCGGAGTCCAAAGATGCTATCGCCTAATTGATTACCCTAAAAGGGGTAGTGTGCTTAAAAGTGGTATGAGAAGAGAGCGGGCGTAAAAACCCCCACAATCATTTGATCTAATGCATTTTTGTTTGGTCACAGTCGAACCACGAACCCGGCGAGCCGCCATTTGCCCCTCGGATTTGCCGCCGCCCCGCCGCTCGTGCCATATACTATCCGCGCTGCGCGCCGCGTTGCGAACCAGTTCCAACTGTCCGCGCACCGCTCTTAGTAGAACACGCCAACAACCAGGGAGGCTGCGTCGCCATGCGCGCTTCGACCAAGCTCAAGAAAATGATCGAGTCCGGGAAAACCTACCTGATCCCCGGCGCTTATGACGGCATTTCCGCCCGCATCGTCGAGAACGCCGGCGCCGAAGTGGTCTATGCCACCGGCGGCGGCATCGCGCGGAGCACCGGCATTCCCGACATGGGCCTGATCTCGCCGAAAGAAATCACCGACCGGCTGGAACAGATGGTCGATGCGGTCTCCATCCCGCTGATCGCCGACATGGACACCGGCTACGGCAACGCCCTGAACGCGCGGCGCGCCTTGCGCGGCTTCGAGCGCGTCGGCGTCGCCGGGTTTCATCTGGAAGACCAGGTTTTCCCGAAACGCTGCGGCCATTACGAGGGCAAGGCGGTCGTATCGACCGAAGAAGTTTGCGCAAAATTGCGGGCGCTCCGCGACGCGCTGACCGACGACGATATGGTCATCATCGCACGCACCGACTCGCTCGCCGTCGAGGGCATCGACGCATCGATCGAGCGCATGCACAAATACATGGAAGCGGGCGCCGACGTCGCCTTCATCGAGGCGCCGCGCGACATGGAACAAATCGAAAAGGTCGCCAAGGAGCTGCCTTATCCCAAACTGCTCAACATGTTCTGGGGCGGCAAGACGCCGGTGGTGCCGAAGGACAAGCTGCAGGAGTTGGGCTTCAATCTGGTGATCGTGCCGGGCGACCTGCAACGCACCGCAATCTACGCGATGCAGGAGGCCGCCAGGGCAATCCTGCGAGACGGCCATACGGAATCGCTCGCCGATCACATGGCGACCTTCGAGGATCGCGAAGCCGCGGTGAACACCGCGCATTTCATGGAGCTGGACGAAAAATACGCGCATTAGAGGAGGCCGCGTCCCCTCCCGGAGACAGCGCGGCCGCATACTTCGACAGGCTCAGCATGAGGCCGCTGAGTCAAAGGCCGTACGCTCTTCGCGCTCGATGATTATCCTCATCCTGAGCCTGTCGAAGGATGCGGATAATCATCTCGCACGGATTCTCGCGGACATCCGCTTTGATGCGGGAGACACAAGGATTTAGGTGGGTGTTGCACAACTACGAAACCACAACCAGCGAGGCAGCGATGAAAGACGCCAACACCAAACGCCGGGAACTGCGCGCGAAGCTGAACAGCGGGACCCTCGTGGTCGCGCCGGGGGCGCATAACGGGTTGAGCGCGCGGCTGGTCGCCGATGCCGGATTCGAGGCGACCTATATGACCGGCTCGGGCGTCGCCAACACGCTCACCGGCGGCCCGGATGTCGGATTGCTGACCATGAGCGAGATGACCATGATGGCGCGCTTCATGGCGCTGGCGTCGAATATTCCCGTTATTTGCGACGCCGACACCGGCTACGGCAACGCCATCAACGTGATCCGCACGGTGCGCGAATACGAATTGACCGGCGTCGCCGGCATTCACCTGGAAGATCAGGTGAGCCCGAAACGCTGCGGCTCGATCGCCGGCAAGGAAATCGTGCCCATCGAGGAAGCCTGCGGCAAGATCCGGGCGGCGGTCGAGGCACGGACCGATCCCGACTTCCTGATCATCGCCCGCACCGATGCGCGCGGCCCCCACGACCTGGCCGAGGCGATCGAGCGGTCGCAGCGCTATCACGAGGCCGGCGCCGACATGGCCTTTCCCGACGCGTTGCTGTCGGTCGAGGAATACGCGACCTTCGCCCGCGAGGTGCCGGGGCTGAAGATGTTCAACATGGGCGGTTACGCCAAGAAGCGCACCACGCCGAAGATCCCGTTGGAACAGGTGCAGGAGATGGGCTACAGCCTCTGCATCCTGCCGCTGCTGGCGTTGCGCGCGGGCGTGCAGTCGATGATCGACACACTCGACGCCTTCAAGCGTGAGGGCATCGATTACGAACTGAAGCAGCTCAAGGCGTTCGAGGACCGGCCGGTCGAGAACTGGTACGAGTTCACCGGCATCGGCGCGGTCCGGGAACTGGAAGACCGCTACCTGCCCGCCGACGCGGTCGAGAAGAAATACGCCCACAGCGCCGGACACAAACCCGGCGACGAAAAAAATCTGGAAGGCGTGAAAGGCTAGCTACCCCGCCCGCCGCTTCGCCAACCCGCCATAGGCGGTGTGGATTTCGCGCACCGCGATCTCGCGTAAGGATTCGGCCGCGGGCGACAGGGCGGCGCCTTTCCGTTTGATGATACCGATGGTCCGGGTCACCGGCGGCTCGATCAGCGGGCGCGACACCAGGCCTTCGTGCTTGCGGTTGTGCATCACCGAATAGGGCACCACGCCGACACCGAAGCCGGTCTGCAGCAGGCCGATCATCGTGCCAAGATGCTGCACTTCGTAATCCCAGGTCAGCGCTGCTTGCGGCGTCGCGAGTTGGCGGCCAATGCCGCTCTCGAGACCGAAGGCCACGTAACTTCCCTGGTTGAGCGCCGCCCAACGGAGCGGCCCCCGCCCCGCCAGCGAATGATCCTTGCTGCAGGCCATGACATAGGGCTCTTCCGCGACCGGCTCAAAGTCGATTTCAGGGTCGTCGCCCAGCCGCATATCGATGCCGAATTCGGCCTCCCCCTGGCGCACCCGGTCGGCAACCCGCAAGCCGGTTTCGTCCAGCACGCGGACCTTCACATTCGGGTGCGCCGCCCGGAAGGTATCGAGAATGCGCGGTACGAACCCATAGGCGACGGTCAACAGGCAAGCGAAACAGACCACACCCCGGCGCTTGGCGATGACATCCTCGATATCCGACAGCGAGCCGGTGAATTCGTGCAGCACCCGCAGCGCCGAAGGCAGGAATGTCCGGCCGATTTCGGTCAGCTCGACCTGCCGTGTGGTGCGGTTGAACAGGCGCGCGCCGAGATAGTCTTCCAGTTTGCCGATCCGCTGGGTCAGCGCCGATTGGGTCACGTTGAGGCGGGCGGCGGCGAGCTTGAATCCGGACAGCTCGGCTACCGTGACAAAGGCGCGAAGATCGTCGAACCCAATTTTCATTAATTTATCTTATTTATTTTCCATATTAATTAATTTTACTTATTTATCGCCGTAATGCAATCTTTCCCTCTGGCCCGAAGCGGCTATCGTGGCGATCATGACCGGCCGGACACTTGCGCCGGTTCGAGACGACTTCAGCACGATAACGCCGCCGCATCCGATCACCGCGCGCGCCTGCGTGCCTTACGGGGAGACTTGCCATGACGAGCAACGACAGCCTTAAAAGTAAAAAAAGCCTCTCTGTAGGCGATAGCACCTACGTCTATTACAGCCTGGCAGCCGCCGAAGCGGCCGGCGCCGGCGATTTCTCCCGCCTGCCCTATTCGCTCAAGGTGCTCGCCGAGAACCTGCTGCGCAACGAGGACGGCAAGGCGGTCACCCTCGACGACGTCAAAGCGCTCGGGCAATGGACCGCGGCGAAAACGTCGGACCGGGAAATCGGCTATCACCCGACCCGCGTCATCATGCCCGACGCGTCCGGCATTCCCCTGCTTGCCGACATGTCCGCCATGCGCGACGCGATGGTGCGGCTCGGCGGCGATCCCACGGCGATCAACCCGCTGACGCCGATCGATTTCATCGTCGACCACTCGATCATCGCCGAATTCTCCGGCTCCGCCGACGCGATGAAGAAGAATTTGCAGGTCGAATACGAGCGCAACCATGAACGTTTCGCCTTCCTGAAATGGGCGCAGCAGACCTACAAGAACATTCGCATCGTGCCGCCCGGCAAGGGGATCATGCACCAGATCAATCTGGAATATCTCGGGCGCGTCGTCTGGAGCGACGAGGTCGACGGCGAGATGACGGCCTATCCCGACTGCCTGATCGGCATGGACAGCCATACGCCGATGATCAATGCGCTCGGCATTCTCGGCTGGGGCATGGGCGGGCTCGAAGCCGGCGCGGCGATGATGGGCCAGCCGGTCTCGATGGTGATCCCGGAAGTCGTCGGCTGCCGCATGACCGGACGCCTGCCCGAGGGCACGACGGCGACCGATCTGGTGCTGACCGTGACCCAGGCGCTGCGCAAAAAAGGCGTGGTGCAGAAATTCGTCGAATACTGCGGCGAAGGACTGGATACGCTGACCCTGACCGACCGCGCAACCGTCGCCAACATGTCGCCGGAATACGGCGCGACCGTGGGCTACTTCCCCGTCGATGAGGAGACACTCCGCTATTTGCGCCTGACCGGCCGGTCCGAGGAACAGGTCGCCCTGGTCGAAGCCTATACCCGCGAACAGGGAATGTTCCGCGAGACCGGCGCGCCGGAACCGGTCTTCACCGATATCATCGAGATCGATCTCGGCGCGGTGGAAACCAGCCTGGCCGGCCCGTCCCGGCCCTACCAGCGCACGCCGCTGGCGCAAGTTCCCGCGAGCTTTGCCGAGGCGCTATCGGAACAACGCGGCGACAATGCCGGCAAACAGAAACCGGTGCCGGTCGCAGGCAAGGATTTCGAGCTTGGCCACGGGGCGGTGGCGATCGCCGCAATCACCAGTTGCACCAACACCTCGAACCCGGCGGTACTGATCGGCGCCGGCTTGCTGGCGCGGAAGGCAATCGCCAAGGGGCTCACAACCAAACCCTGGGTGAAGACGTCGCTCGCGCCGGGCTCGACCATTGTCGGCGACTATCTGGCCGCGTCGGGCCTGCAGAAGGATTTGGATGCGCTCGGCTATCAGATCGTCGGCTTCGGCTGCATGACCTGCATGGGCGCCTCCGGCCCTCTGGACCCGGCCATCGAGGCGGCAATTGCCGACAACGATCTGGTCGCCGGCGCCGTACTGTCCGGCAACCGTAACTTCGAGGCGCGCATCCACCCGCTGTGCCGGGTGAACTACCTGGCGTCGCCGCCGCTCGTCGTCGCCTATGCGCTGGCCGGCACGCTCGACATCAACCTGCGCGAGGACCCGCTGGGCGAGGACCAGGGCGGCAAGCCGGTTTATCTGGCGGATATCTGGCCGACCGGCGCGGAAATCCAGAAGGTGATCGCCGAGTCCGTGACGCGCGAGCGATTTTCGGCGGGCTATGCCACGGTCCTCGACGGCGGGCCGGAATGGGACGCGCTGCAAGCCGGCGGCGGCGCGACCTTCGACTGGGATTCCGCCAGCACCTATCTGCGCCAGCCGCCCTACTTCCTCGAGACCGAACCCGCGCTCGAGCCGATCCGCGACATCCGCGGCGCGCGCTCGCTGATCATGGCGGGCGACATGACCACGACCGACCACATCTCGCCAGTCAGCGTCATCGGCCCGGACAGTGCGGCCGGCCGATACCTCATCGACGAAAGCGTCGATCCGAAGGACTTCAACAACTTCATGACGCGCCGCGCGAACCATGAGGTGATGATTCGCGGCACCTTCGCGAACATCCGCTTCAAGAACGAGTTGGCGCCCGGCACAGAAGGCGGTTTCACCCGTCACATGCCGGACGGCGAACAGACCACCGTGTTCGACGCCGCCCTTCGCTACCGCAAGGAAGGCGTGCCGCTGGTCGTCATCGGCGGTAAGGAATACGGCACCGGCTCATCCCGCGATTGGGCGGCCAAGGGAACGCAACTCCTCGGTATCCGCGCGGTAATCGCCGAAGGGCTCGAACGTATCCATCGCTCCAATCTGGTGGGCATGGGCGTCATGCCGCTTCAGTTCAAGGACGGCGTCAACCGCCACAGCCTGAAACTCGACGGCAGCGAGACCTACGACATCACGGGGCTGGAAGGGGGCCTCACGCCGCGCATGGACGTGCCCTGCCGCATCACCCGCGCCGACGGATCGACGGAGGACATCACGCTGCTCTGCCGACTCGATACGGCGGTCGAGGTGGAATACTTCCAGCACGGCGGCATGCTGCACTACGTGCTGCGCCAGGCTCTGGGGGAAGCGGCGTAACGCCGCCTCCTACTTTCGCTTGCTCTGGCCTGCTGTCACGCTGCCAATCACTAAGATAAAGGCGACGAACAGCACCGACACCATCGTGAGATAGGCGATTTCACCTTCGGTCATTGAATTCCACTCCACGGAACACTTGCCGGAGTACCGGGTGCACACAAACAGGACGGGGAGGCGCTTAACCACCTCCCCGTCCCCGTTTTGCAACACTCGGAGGGCCTTGCGGCCTAAATTTAATTCTGTCCGCATCGCAGGGTCGCGACATTGATTTGAATCAACACCGACCAATCGGCCGCGACGCCCGGTTTCCAGTCGCGGGGGCGTCGGCTGGTTCAATTTGTCGGGAGATAGCGACTCGTCAGCGCTCGCCAAAAATTTCGTCTAGAAGACAAACGTGACGCCCAATTCCGTGTCGCCGCGATGGACGACCTGGCAGTTCACGGTCAAATTGTGCTCGAGCTGCAATTCGAATTGGTCCGGAAGCGGTGACGTGTCCTCCGGC
>CAYYBI010000223.1:0-18882 GCA_964469835.1 uncultured Rhodospirillaceae bacterium | reverse complement strand
GCCTGGTTCGAGGCGCGCGTGGCGAAGGCGGGGCCGTCCGGCGCGTAGCCGAGCCGGAAGGCGCGGATCGTCGCATCGTCCAGGCCGCGTCCCGTTAGATAGGCCCGCGCCGCTGCGCCCTGCCCGCCGCCGCGCAGGCGCGCCTCGAACCAGGCGCAGGCGTCCTCCAGAACATCGTGAAGCCCCTTGCGGCGTTCCTCCTGAGCCCGGTCGCGGGGCGTCTGCCGCGGCATTTCCAGGCCCGCCTCCTCGGCGAATTTCTCCACCGCCTCAGGAAAACTGAGCCCCTCGGTTTCCATCACATAAGAGAAAATATCGCCGTGCTTGCCGCTGCTGAAGCAATGGTAGAAGCCCTTCTCGTCATTGACGGTAAAGGACGGCGTCTTTTCGTTGTTGAACGGGCTGAGGCCGACGAATTCCCGGCCGCGGCGGATTAGCTTCACCTTACGGCCGCACACATTCGACACCGATATGCGGGTTCGAATTTCATCCAGAAAGTTGGGTGGGAAGGCCATCGGCGCGGTCCAATTGGTCGGCGGTCAATCTATACCAGTCGCGGCAGCCCATAAAGACGCCGCGGCGTCACACCATCCTGCGAAAGCCGCCGAATCGGCCTCGATGTTCAGGACAGTTTTTGTTTCGCTGCCGCGCTGGCCTTGGAGAAGTCCATCCGGCCCGCGAATTGGGCGCGCAGCGCGCCCATAACCTTGCCCATATCCTTGAGGCCGCCGGCGCCGGTCTCCGAGATCACTTGCGCCACCGCGTCGGCAATCCCCTGATCGTCCATCTGTTCGGGCAGGAAGCGTTGAATGACCTCGATCTCTCGGGCTTCGCGGTCCGCGAGTTCCTGACGATTGCCCTTTTCATACATCTCGATGCTTTCGCGGCGCTGCTTCACCATGGTCTGCAGCAATCCGAGGATATCGTCGTCGCTGATCCCCGCAGTATTGTCTTTCGACCGTGCCGCGATGTCGCGATCCTTCAGCGCGGCGAGAATCAGGCGAATCGTCGCCGTCGCACAGGAATCCTTCGCCAAGGTCGCTTCTTTCAGCGACTCGCTCAAATTTTCGCGCAACATGGCTCCAATCTTGCCCGCAATTCGCGACAAGCAGCAACCGTACACGAAAGACAATCGTTAACGCAACAGGAAACGATAACTTAACCCATTGAAATAAAACATATTATTTGTTAATGAATCCTTGACGACGGTACGGCTTTTGCTTAGAACCACCGCAATTTACACAACGCCATGGGCGCTCCATCGGAGTCTCGCCTTAAACTTCCAGCTTGGCCCAGGGAAATCATCGAGCCGATGGCGGATAAGCCCTCACAAACGCCCACCCCGCCAGCTGGCGCAACGGCCGCCTTGGCGCTGGCCGATGGCACCGTTTTCTGGGGCAAAGGCATCGGCGCGACCGGCAACGCGGTCGGCGAGGTTTGTTTCAATACCTCGATCACCGGGTATCAGGAAATCATGACCGACCCGTCCTATGCGGGGCAGATCATCACCTTTACCTTCCCGCATATCGGCAATACCGGCGCGAACCCCGAAGATATCGAAACCGTCACCCCGGCGGCGCTCGGCTGCATCCTGCGCGCCGACATCACCGAGTCCTCGAACTGGCGCGCCGCGCAGCATTTCGAGGCCTGGCTGAAATCCAACGGATTGATCGGCATCGCCGGCGTAGACACACGGCGGCTCACACGGCGGCTGCGCGACTTGGGCGCCGCCAGCGGCTGCCTGGCGCATGCGCCGGACGGCCGCTTCGATGTCGCCGCCCTGATCGCGACGGCGGCCGAATGGCCCGGCCTTAAAGGCATGGACCTGGCCAAGGTCGTGAGCTGCACGCGAAGCTACGGTTGGCAGGAGACCCGCTGGACGCTGGGTAAAGGGTACGGCGCGCTTACAGAGCCGCGGCGGCACGTGGTGGCGGTCGATTTCGGCGCCAAGCGAAACATCCTCCGCAGCCTCGCCGATCTTGGTTGCCGCATCACGGTGGTCCCGGCGACGGCCACCGCCGACGAGGTATTGCAGCATCAACCCGACGGCGTGTTCCTCTCCAACGGACCGGGCGATCCCGCGGCGACCGGCGAATACGCGGTGCCGATGATCAAGGGCATCCTGGAGTCCGGACTGCCGCTCTTCGGCATCTGCCTCGGGCACCAGATGCTGGCGCTGGCGCTCGGCGCCAAGACCGAGAAGATGCATCACGGCCATCGCGGCGCAAACCACCCGGTCAAGGACCTGACCACCGGCAAAGTCGAGATCACCAGCCAGAATCATGGCTTCGTCATCGCGGCGGACTCCCTGCCGGACAGCGTGGCGGTCTCCCATGTTTCCCTGTTCGACAGCACGGTCGAAGGCATCGCCTTGGCCGGCCGGCCGGTGTTCGGCGTGCAGCACCATCCCGAAGCCTCCCCCGGACCGCAGGACAGCCACTACCTGTTCGAACGGTTCGTCGCGATGATCGATGAACAATAGGCAAAGGTAAGCCAAAGAGTCATGCCGAAGCGCACTGACATAAAGTCGATCATGATCATCGGCGCCGGGCCGATCGTGATCGGTCAGGCCTGCGAGTTCGACTATTCCGGGACGCAGGCCTGCAAGGCTTTGCGCGACGAAGGCTACCGCGTGATCCTGGTGAATTCGAACCCGGCCACCATCATGACCGACCCGGACATGGCGGACGCGACCTATGTGGAGCCGATCACGCCCGAGACGGTCGAAAAGATTATCGACCGAGAACGGCCGGACGCGCTGCTGCCGACCATGGGCGGGCAGACGGCGCTGAATACCGCGATGTCGCTCTGGGAAAACGGCGCACTCGACCGGTACGGTGTCGAGATGATCGGCGCCAAAGCCGATGTCATCGCCAAGGCCGAGGACCGCCAGCTGTTCCGCGAATCGATGAAGGCGATCAATCTGGAATGCCCGCGCAGCGTGCTCGTGCGCACCATCGAGGATGGCGCTGCCGCAGTGGACGAGGTGGGTCTGCCGGCAATTCTCCGGCCGTCCTTCACACTCGGCGGCACCGGCGGCGGCATTGCCTACAACCGGGACGAATATTTCGAATTGCTCACCTCGGGCCTGCGCGCCTCTCCGGTCCAGGAAGTGCTGGTTGAAGAATCGGTTCTCGGCTGGAAAGAATTCGAAATGGAGGTGGTTCGCGACAAGGCGGACAATTGCATCATCATCTGTTCGATCGAAAATATCGACCCGATGGGCATCCACACCGGTGATTCGGTAACGGTCGCGCCGGCGTTGACGCTGACCGACAAGGAATACCAGATCATGCGCGACGCCTCGATCGCGTGTCTGCGCGAGATCGGCGTCGATACCGGCGGGTCGAACGTCCAGTTCGCGGTCTGTCCCGATACCGGCCGGCTGGCGATGATCGAAATGAACCCCCGGGTGTCGCGATCTTCCGCCTTGGCGTCTAAGGCGACCGGATTTCCGATTGCCAAGATCGCCGCGAAACTTGCCGTCGGATATACGCTCGACGAGTTGGACAACGACATTACCCAGGTAACGCCGGCAAGCTTCGAGCCGACCATCGACTACGTGGTCACGAAAATGCCGCGCTTCACGTTCGAGAAGTTTCCCGGTGCCGAACCGCTGCTCACCACCGCGATGAAATCGGTCGGGGAAGCCATGTCGATCGGCCGGACGTTCAAGGAAAGCGTCCAGAAAGTTCTCCGGTCGATGGAGACCGGACTGACCGGTTTCGACCCCGTCGAGGTCGACGGATTTGACAGCGACGGGCCAGACGCGGTGGCCAACGCGCTGCGCATTCCCGCCCCGGATCGCCTGCTGCTGGTGGCGCAGGCATTTCGGCACGGCCTCACGGTCGAGCAAATTTACGAATCCTGCAAGATCGACCGATGGTTCCTGCGTCAGATCGAGGAGATCGTGCAAAGCGAAGCGGATTTAGCCTCGAATGGTCTTCCGGAGGACTCTCAGGGTCTTCTGAAATACAAGAAGCAGGGTTTTTCGGACGCACGGCTGGCCGCGCTGACCGGGCATTCCGAATCCGATGTCGCGGCTCGGCGGCGGGCGCTTGCGGTCACGCCGGTGTACAAGCGGATCGACACCTGTGCCGCGGAATTCGCCTCGCAGACGCCGTATATGTACTCCACCTATGAAGGCGACGGCTTTACCCCGGCGGAATGCGAGGCCGAGGTCAGCGACCGCAATAAGATTGTCATCCTCGGCGGCGGCCCGAACCGGATCGGCCAGGGTATCGAGTTCGATTATTGCTGCGTTCACGCCGTCTACGCGCTGCGCGAGGCCGGGTTCGAGACAATCATGGTCAACTGCAACCCGGAGACCGTGTCCACCGACTATGACACCTCCGACCGCCTGTATTTCGAGCCGCTGACCGCCGAGGACGTCATCTCGCTGGTCCGGGTCGAACAGCAGAAAGGCACGTTGAAGGGGATCATCGTTCAGTTTGGCGGACAAACGCCTTTGAAGCTGGCGAAAGCGCTGGAGGATGAGAATATCCCCATCCTCGGCACGTCCCCCGATGCAATCGACCTTGCCGAAGATCGCGAGCGGTTCCAGCAACTCGTCAACCGGCTCGGCCTGCGTCAGCCGCCAAACGGCATCGCAACCTCGCTGGAGGACGCACAACGCATCGCCGACGATATCGGCTATCCGGTCCTGCTGCGTCCGTCCTATGTACTGGGCGGCCGGGCGATGGAACTGGTGCATGACGTCGAGGGGTTGAGGCGATATATGCGGACGGCCGTGCAGGTATCCGGCGATCATCCGGTCCTGGTCGATCATTTCCTGCGCGACGCCATCGAGGTCGATGTGGACGCCCTGTCCGATGGCGAGCATGTGCACGTGGCCGGCATCATGGAGCACATCGAGGAGGCGGGCATCCATTCCGGCGACAGCGCTTGCTCGTTACCGCCCTATTCGTTGGACGCCGCCGTGGTGGAGGAAATCGCCCGGCAAACGGAGGCCCTGGCCAAGGCGCTACACGTCGTTGGGCTTATGAATGTGCAGTATGCGATCAAGGATGACGACGTCTACCTGATCGAAGTGAATCCCCGGGCAAGCCGTACCGTTCCATTCGTCGCCAAGGCGACCGGCATCCCCATCGCCAAGATCGCCGCGCGCGTCATGGCGGGCGAACCGCTTTCCGAATTCGACCTGAAGCCCACTCCCGTCGGCAGCCATGTCGCGGTAAAGGAGGCGGTGTTCCCCTTCGCACGCTTCCCCGGTGTCGATGTGGTATTGGGACCTGAAATGAAATCGACGGGCGAAGTCATGGGGCTCGACACCGATTTCGGCCGTGCGTTCGCGAAATCGCAACTCGGCGGCGGCGTCATTCTGCCGACCGAAGGCCGGGTGTTCGTCTCGGTCAAGGACCGGGACAAACAGATGATCGTCGGGCCCGCTCGAAAAATGATCGAACTCGGTTTCCGCATCGTCGCCACCCGCGGTACGGCGGCATTCCTGGAATCGCAGGAAATCGCGGTAGAGATCGTCAACAAGGTGCGCGAAGGTCAACCGCATATCGTCGACGCAATGATCAACGGCGAAATTCAACTGGTCTTCAACACGACCGAGGGCGCCCAGGCTATCGCGGACAGTTTCAGCCTGCGCCGGTCCGCCCTGATCCATAAAATTCCCTATTTCACCACCGTCGCCGGCGCGCGGGCGGCGGTACAGGCGATCGCCGCCTTGCAGGACGGATCTCTTGATGTCGCCCCCTTGCAGTCCTATTTTATCGATAGGTAGAGAACACTTTTCAGTAACTCCGAAGCGCGACGTGGTTTGGCTGGCGTGAAGCAGACCAAAGGCCGCTTTTGCTTCAATTCAGGTGAAAACGATGGACAAGATCCCTATTACGGCAGATGGCGCAGCACGGCTCCAAGAAGAGCTCAAGACGCTAAAAACAGTCGAACGCCCCACCGTCATTAAAGCTATCGCGGCCGCGCGGGAACACGGAGATTTGTCGGAAAATGCCGAGTATCATGCCGCACGCGAAAATCAGAGTTTTATCGAGGGCCGCATCCTCGAACTTGAAGATCATGCCAGCCGGATTCAAATTATCGACGTCTCGGCGCTCAAGGGTAAGGAAGTCAAATTCGGGGCAACCGTCACCGTGGCGGATGAAGAGACCGACGAAGAAAAGACCTACCAGCTCGTCGGCGAATACGAAGCGGATCCGGCGGAGGGCCGAATTTCGATTACGTCGCCGATCGCGCGCGCGCTGATCGGCCGTACCGTCGGCGATTCGGTGGAAGTCATGACGCCGGGCGGCCAGAAAGACTACGAACTCATCAAAGTTTCGTTCAAGTAGGCACGGCGACAGCACGCCATCCGTCGATGGGTTCTCGAATCACCCGATCAGGATTCCGCGCCCGGCGGCAGTTCGGCCGTAACGTCTATCGGCACGCCGAATTCCTGCTTCGAGGCGCGGATCGCCAGGGCCGACTTGACGTGGCTGACATTGGGCGCCGAGGTCAGCGCCGATGTCAGAAAGCGGTTATAGCTGTCCCAATCAGTCGCGACGATCCGCAGAAGAAAGTCCGTTTCGCCCGCCAGCATGTAGCATTCACGCACTTGCGGCCATTGCGCGACCAGCGTCTCGAACGCGACCAGGTCCGCTTCCGCCTGGCTCGACAAACCGACCTGGGCGAACACCGTCACGCCATACCCCAAGGCTTCGGCGTTCACATCCGCATGATAACCGCGGATATAGCCGGATTCTTCGAGCGCACGTACACGACGCAGACATGGCGGCGCCGAAATACCGGCGCGCTTCGCCAAATCCACATTCGTCATGCGGCCATCGGCCTGCAAGTCGCGCATGATACGCAAATCGATCTTGTCCAGTTTTACCCGGCGCATATGTTGGACCGTCCCCGTGGTTTCGCTGAGTAATATTATTACAAACTGGGACGAGACGAAATAAAGTTACCCAACACCCGATTGCCGCCCACATTGCCCCGGCGGCGCCCTGCATCGAGCGATTGCCGCGACGACGGATCACCGCCCACCATATGACAAATTCCCCGAACATCGCACTAGATACCACCTGGACGATTACGGACGGCAAAGTCGGCATGGTCAGCCAGGCGCTCGGACTGGCGGAAGCGGTCGGGTTGCCGGTGGTCGAGAAAACGATCCGGCCTGCGGCGCCCTGGAAATGGTTTCCTCCGGGAAACTGGCCTTCCGTCGTGTCCGGCGCCGACGCCGGCAGCGATCCGCTCGTGCCGCCGCTGCCACGCCTCATCATCAGCTGCGGCCGTCATGCGATCCGGCCGGCACTCTGGATCAAGGAACAAAGCCAGGGCCGTAGCTTTGCCGTTCACATTCAACATCCACGCGTCAACCCGGCTCGGTTTGATCTGGTGGTCGCACCCGACCACGACCGGCTCTCCGGTCCCAATGTCCTTCCGATCCGGGGATCCCTGCATCGGGTGACCCGCCCACGATTGGATGCGGCGGCCGCACGGATTGCGCCGACACTTGCACATTTGCCCCGACCGCTGGTCGCCGTACTGGTCGGGGGGTCCAACAGCGCCTACACGCTGACAGACCGTGTCGTCGTCCGGCTCGCGGCCGATTTGTCCGCGATGTGTAAGCAATTTGGCGCGGGCTTGATGGTTACCCCCTCGCGGCGGACGGGCAAGGCTGCCGAACGTCAATTGCGCGAGGGCCTGGCCGATGCGCCCGCCGTGATGTGGGATGGCAATGGTGAAAACCCATATCTCGGATATCTCGGTAGTGCCGACGCCATCGTCGTGACCTGCGACTCGGTAAACATGATGTCCGAAGCCTGCGCCACAGGGAAACCCGTATATATTGTCGACCTCGACGGGAAGAAACACAGCAAGTTCCGGGATTTTCGCGAAATGCTGACAACAATGGGAATTGTCCGACCCTTCGAAGGCAGCCTGGACCGCTGGTCCTACGCGCCGTTGAACGAAACGGCCCGGGTCGCCGAGGAAATTCGGCGCCGTGTGGGATTATCCCCATAGTCGGTTCGGACAGGTCCCACATTGCCATCGGACGAGGCATTTCCTATACCAACCAATGCGGCGACAGTCGAAGGAAGGCGCATGCCCAGTTCCATGTTAAATCTCGCGGCCTTGCAGGATACGCCGTTGCGGCACGACCCCTTCGATCACGTCGTGGTTCCGGACTTTGTCCCGGCGGAAGATCTGCGGCGCGTGATGGCGGATTTCCCCGCCGTCGACAGCCCGGGCAGCTATCCACTGCATGCGCTTCGGAGCGGCGGTGCCTTCTCGGCATTGACCGACATCTTGCAAGGTGAAGAGATGACGGCGGCGATCAGCAAAAAGTTCGATATTTCACTTTCGGATCGCCCAACGATGATCACCGTGCGCGGCCAATGCCGACCCAGCGACGGCAAAATTCATACCGATTCGAACGGAAAGCTCGTCACCGTGCTGCTTTACCTGAACGAGTCGTGGGATACCGACGGCGGGCGGCTGCGCCTGTTGCGCACTCCCGATGACCTCGACGACTTCGCGGTCGAGGTTCCGCCTGCGTGCGGCACCATGCTGGCATTCCGTTGCACAGAGAATGCCTGGCATGGTCACAAATCCTTCGAGGGCATGCGGCGCTCAATCCAACTAAACTGGGTGCGGGACAGCGGATATCTGCGCAAGGAGCGCTTCCGGCACAGCGTCTCGGCCCTCTTCAAGAAAGCCCGGTTTGCATGACCCTAAACATCGACACGTTCAGCAACCAGTCCGGCGGTTTCAGTTTCTTCAAGGCGGTCGGTCACCCTTTCGTTGCGGACCAGGCCAAGTCCCTCATCGCCGAAATCGCCGCCGCCGGTCCGGTCGGGATCTACGATCCCCACGGGTTCGCCAACGCTTTCGCCGAATTACACGACTGCGGCGCCCTGGATGTAACGGCGGCGTTTGTCCAGGACCTGTCGGATATTGGCGAGACTATTCTCGGCGTGCCCGCGGCGCCGATCACCGATCTCGCCGGCGCTTCGGTGAAAACGGTATTCGTCGTCGCCTTCGACGCCGAACGCCTGATCGATCATATCCGGCATCTGGTGCCCGATAAGGTCGAGATTCGAAGTCTCGACCGCATGCGTCTCGACGACGCCCTGCTGACCAACCGACACCGGTATCTGGAGCCACTGAACTTCGCGACGAATTTCGCGTTCTTTCGCGACGCAGGCGGTCATCACACCCGTCTTGTCACGGCGAATTACTGGGCCGGCTATGGCGGCAACGACACCATGATCTGGTTTTGTCTGTTCGACGCCGAAGGCCAGGAATTGGCGCGTTGGAATGAGTCGCTATCGTCGTCCGTTGAGTCGATCTCGGTCGATAGCGCCGTCGTGCGCGACCGCTTCAATCTCGGCGACTTTGCCGGACAGCTCTTTCTGCATGTGGTGAACGGCGCCGGCCACGACGTGGTGAAATACGCTCTGGACACCTATGGCGACGACCCGTCGGTGCTGTCCTGCACCCACGATGCGAATGCCTGGCCGGCGGATTTCTATGCCGGGCTTCCGGCCCCGAAAGCCGATGAAAAGGTCATTCTCTGGATCCAAAACAGCCATCCCTGCGCGATTCCGCCAAACAGCATCACGATGGCGCGCATGGGCGGCACGGACAGCGGTTCCTTATCGACGGAAGTCCCGGCCTTTGGCAGTTATCCGCTGGACGTCTCAAACCTGCTGCCCGGTCTCGAATGGCCCGCGCAGATCGAAATCGCCGCCGGGAAACATTTCGTCCGGCCCCGGTATGAAGTGATCGCCGCGAACGGCCGGCATCGGATGGCGCACGCCAATGTGGAACGCATCGACCTCAAGCCGGATCGACGCATTCCCGAACTCGACAATTTGTTGGGGAAATCCTACTTGCTGCCGGCGCCGATTATGCCGATCGATCAATTCCGCAGCATCGCCCTGCCGACACCCATGGCGACCACGCAGCACACGCTGCCGGTCGCGGCGATCGTCTACAACCGCAACGGTCAGGAAGTCGCCCGACACCGGTTCGGCTGCCTGCCGCGCGATCACGCGGCGGCGCTTGATGCCAGCGGCATGATCAACGGCACCGGCGCGAGTGGCGGCTTCCCCGATGGCTATGGTCACATGGAGCTGGTCTACGATTTCGGCGACGGCGGAGACGCGGACGGTTGGTTGCACGGATTGTTTCGGTACGAGGCCTTGCAGAGCAGCCATGCGGCGGAAACGAGTTTTGGCGCTCATATCTTCAATACGGTCCTCACCTACCGCAACGAACCGCAATCCTATACCGGCTCCGCGCCCGGGATCAGTACCCGGCTGTTCTTGCGCCTTGGCCCACCGCCGCTCGACACCTTCTGCCATCTCATCTACGCCGCGTCGACCCCCTGGCATACGGAGAGCGATACCAGCCTGATCCTGCATGACGGCGACGGCAACGAGGTCGCTGCGCAATCGTTGCGCATTCCGTGCAATGGTTCCATGCATTGGCGCTATACTGAAACCTTCGATGCCTCGAAGCGCCGGCAAGCGGGACCCAACGGCTATATCCTCATCCGCGATACAACCTGCCGCCTGTTCGGTTATCACGGATTGATCAACGACGAGGGCGGTTTCAGCCTCGACCACATGTTCGGATTCTGATGGACTGGGACAAGCTGCGCGTCTTCCATACGGTCGCCGAAGTCGGCAGCTTCACCCACGCCGGCGAGACGCTAAATCTGAGCCAATCTGCGGTCAGCAGGCAGATCAGCACGCTCGAAAGCAGCCTTGAGACGACTCTCTTCCACCGTCACGCGCGGGGACTTATCCTGACCGAACAGGGGGAACTCCTGTACCGCACCGCCCACGAGGTGTTCCATAAGCTGGCAATGACCGAAGCACAGCTTGCGGAAAGTAAGGACCGGCCCTCCGGCCCGCTGCAAATCACCACAACAATCGGCTTAGGATCGCTGTGGCTGACGACGCACATCAAGGAATTCATCGAACTCTACCCTGAGGTCGAAGTCTCGCTGCTGCTGACCGACACCGAGCTGGACCTGAGCATGCGCGAGGCCGATATCGCCATTCGGCTGACCGAACCGAAACAGCCCGACCTGATTCAGCGGCAGCTCATGACGGTGCATGCCCATATTTACGGTTCCGTGGAGTATCTGGAGGAATTCGGCACGCCCGAAACGGCGGAAGACCTCGACAATCACAAATTGGTCGTCTACGGCTCCGAAGCGTGGGCGCCAGTGCCGCAGATAAATTGGGTTCTGGATCTCGGCGCCCGGCCGGGTTTTCAACGGCGCCCCGTCTTGCGGGTTAATAACCTCTACGGAATTTACCGGGCCTGCCGGGGTGGGCTAGGACTTGCGGGCCTGCCGGATTATTCGATTCCGGAAGGCATCAATCTGCGGCGGGTTTTGCCGGACATCAACGGCCCGTCGTACCGGGCGTATTTTGTGTATCCCGAAGAGCTGCGCCATTCTAAACGAATCACGATTTTCCGCGATTTCCTGCTGCAGAAAGTCGCCGAAGACGTTTTTTAATCTATGCGGTCGATGCAATTACAACGCAATAGGTTGAAATTCGCCCAGGAAAAACAATCGCCTTAGAAGAAATGCAGCGAGCTATGCGTTTCACGCATGGGTGCGATGTCGAATTTACCATATCTACCCGCGCAAACTCGCACTATTTGTTACAAATGTTGTTGCGATGCAGCGACGAATTCCATGGCGCTTCCAGCGCGGTCTCGGCCGCAAGGCGCGCCATTGCTTAACGTCTCCCAGACGTAAAGCCTCCCTGTTTACTTGAGCCGGGCCCCTCAGGGCCCGGCTTCTTTATTTTCAATGGAGCCACATTCGTCAAATGCAGCATTTGGCGGTACCCGACCGGCCTACCGGAACAACCGATCGCCTTCGGTCTTTTCCATGCCGGCATAGAGGCTCGCGACGAATTCGCCATAACCGTTGTACGGCAGCGTCGGGACCCGGCCGCTCTTGCCCAGCACGCGTTCCGACGCCTGACTCCAGCGCGGATGATCGACTTTCGGGTTCACATTGGCCCAAAATCCGTATTCCTTGGCTTGAATCCGCTCCCAAAAACTGACCGGCCGTTTGTCGGTGAAGGAAAATCGAACGATCGACTTGATCGACTTGAAGCCGTATTTCCAAGGCACGGCGAGCCGGAGCGGCGCACCGTTTTGCCTCGGAATCGGCTTGCCGTAGAGTCCGGTGGCGAGGAATGCCAGTTCATTCGTCGCTTCCTGTATCGACAATCCTTCCAGATAGGGCCACGGATACCAGACCTGTTTGAGTCCGGGCATGGTCGCCTTGTCGGCCAGCGTCTCCATGCTGACATATTTCGCGGCGCCAAGCGGGCGGGCGAAATCGACCAGCGCCTTAAACGGAAAACCGCTCCAAGGCACCGCCATCGACCAGGCCTCGACGCAGCGGTGGCGGTACAGCCGTTCTTCCAGCGGCATCTTTCGCAGCAGGGTATCGATGTCGATGGTCATCTTCTTTTCGACCAGCCCGTCGATCACCACCTGCCATGGCCTGATCTTTAGGGCTTGGGCGGCATCGGCGATCCGCTTGTGACTGCCGAATTCATAAAAATTGTTATAGGTTACCGCGTATTTTTCTTCGGTGACGGGGCGGTCGAGCTTGTATCGGTCATTGCGTTTTACCGGATAGAGCGATGCGGAGGGGTCGCCCGCTTCGGCTGCCGCGAGGGCGTTCCCGGCGACACCGCCGAGGCCGCCGGACAGCAATATCGTCCCCAATCCCATATTTTTGACCAACTCCCGGCGTTGCAGGAAGACGGTCTCGTCCGTCGCGGCGGATTCCGGGAGTTCCCAAGCTTTTTTCGTCCGTACCAACATCCAAATCGTCCTGCTTCCGTTTGCGGTATCACAGTATTTAAACGGTCCTCCGGAGAAGACAAATAAAGCTTGCGTGAATACGTTCGATCAAGCCGCCGCCTAACCCTGAAAGCGGACTTCGACGGTGCCGAGATCGGCAAAATCGGCTGTAACCGTGCTTCCCACCGGGGCTGGCAGTGGCCCGGTCGCCGCCCCCGTCGTGATCCATTGGCCTGCCTTGAGCTCATGGCCCCGGCCCGCCAGGTGGTTCGCCAGCCACGCCAGGGCGTTCAGCGGGTTGCCCAGCACATTCGCCCCGTCGCTGGCGGCAATTTCATCACCATCAACCAGATGCCGCACGGTGCACGCGGGCAAATCGAGGCTATGCCAATTTTCCACCGCCGGGCCGCAGACCAGGCTGAAATTGCCTGCATGGTCGGTTACCGTCCCGAGCACCCCGAGCGACGCCCTGTTCCCGAGCCTAATGCCCGTCACCTCGATCGCCGGGTGCAACGACGCGACGGCCGCGGCCACGGAATTGGCGTCGTACGGAGCGCCGCTCGCGGGCAGGTCCATCGCCAACTGAACGGCGAACTCACACTCAAATCCACTGACGCAATCCGCATCCCGGTCGATGACATTCGGGCTCATATGAATGAACGGAGCGAAGAGCGGCCCGGCCGCAGGTTCATCCGCCTTGGCGCGGCGCTGCGCCTCGTCATTGGTGAGCGCGACCTTCCAGCCAGCAAGCGGCACATCGATACCGGCAATAATCGCATCCTGGATTGCATAGGCGTCATTCAGCGTCGCCGGCTCGGCACCCGCGGGCAGCGCATCGATCCCGGCGCCGTCGCGCCGGGCCGCGATCAACAGTGCCGCCGCTTTTTCAGCATCAACCATGACCAAGATTTTCCTCTCTTTTTATTCGTTGCCTTACCGGCAGCTGTTTCAGGCGACGCATGTCGCGGCGCATTGACCAAGAGGCCCGAAATCGGCGACCAGCGCGCATTCGCGGGGAACCGGATGCATGCCGGTGCACGACCCCGTCGTCACCACATCCCCCGCCTTCAATTCCTTACCCTGTTCGCGCAATTTATTCGCCAGCCACGTTAGCGAGTCGACCGGATCGCCCATGACTTCGGCGCCGCTTCCGCGCGCCGCAACGTCACCATCGACCGACAGCGTGACGGTTTGGCCAGCCAGATCCAGGTCCTGCCAATCGGTTACGCCTTCACCCAGAATGAAGCCAAAATTCACGCAATGATCGGCGATCAGGACCCGCGCGCCGATATCGAAACCGCCATCGACCCGCGTATGCACGATCTCGATCGCCGGATGCAGCGACGCCACGGCGTCGACCACCTCATCGCGATCATAGGCCTCCGGCCGGACCGGAAGACCGCGTGCCATTTTGAAGGCATACTCGCTTTCGATCCGGCGGGCGCAATTTTCCGGCGTCGACACGCGCGCGCCGCTTTCGAACATCCAAGAGGCGAAGAGAGGGCCCAGCGCGGGCTCGTGCGTTTTCATTTTTTCCATCGCCGCACTGTTCGTGAACGCGGCCTTCCAGCCGAGCACGCGATCGTGAATTCGTCCGATAATGGCGTCCTGCACCGCATAACTTTCCTCGAGGGATTCGGGAATTTCCGGCAGCTTGACAATAGTGTCCTTGCGGCGCGCCGTCACGAGCATGGCCGCCAGTTTGGACGGGTCTGTCATTGTTCTTGCTCCTCAAGAGTAGGATTGAAGTGATGGCTCGACAAAAGCCGCCCCGGACACCAGCGGTTAGCCTACGTCACCAAAGACCGCCGCGGCCGCCTCGACCGGCCGCGACGCCTCATCGTTCCCGATTGCCTGGCGTCTATTCGGCGGCTTCCTTGCGGTGCGCCACGATCGCCTCCGCGTCCCGGCCGGTTATTTCCGCGAGGTGGTCGAAACTCCATTCGAAAGTACCGACCCCGAGCGTCAATGAACGCAAGTCGACGATCAGGTCATGCAACTCGGATTGCGGCATGTGCGCCTTGACCTCATCCCAGCCGCCCCAGCCCGCCTTGGCATCGAAGCCCAGGATCTGTCCACGGCGCTTGCTGATAACGCTTTGCGCCTGACCTGTAAATTCGCTTGGGACGGAGATGTTGACGGTGGCGATCGGCTCCAGCAAGACCGGGCCGCATTGAGGCAATGCATCCTTCATGGCCAGAATGCCGGCACGCCGGAATGCCATATCCGACGAATCAACCGAATGGTGCTGGCCGTCATACAGGGTTACCGAAATGTCGATCACCGGAAAGCCGAGAGGGCCCTCGGTCATGTATTCCTTGACGCCGGTTTCGACTGCCGGGATGTACTGGCGCGGCACGACGCCGCCGGAAATCTTGTCGACGAATTCGAAGCCCGCTCCACGCTGCACCGGCTTGATCTCCAGATGCACGTCGCCGAACTCGCCGTGACCGCCGGATTGTTTCTTGTGCCGCGCGTGCTGCTGGATCGGCTTTCGGATGGTTTCCTTGTAGGGCACCTGCGGACGCTTCATCGTAACGCCGACGTTGTAGCGTTCGCGCAATTTATCGGCGACGACCTGCAGATGAATGTCGCCCTGCCCCCACAGCACCAGCTCATGGGTGTCTTCGTTATGCTCCACCACGATCGAGGGGTCTTCTTCCACAACCTTGGCAATGCCGGTCGACAACTTGACCTCGTCCTCGCGCTTCTCCGCCGCAATCGCCGCCGAGAACACGGGCGGCAAAGGATCGAGCCACGGCAGAGCCTTGTTGGAAATGCCGTCGGCGGTGAGAACATCACCCGATTTGACCGCTTCCAGGCGGCCAAGCCCCACCACATCGCCGGCATAAGCCTTGGTGATCTTATCGAGCGAGTGCCCCTTCATTTGCGACAGGCCGCTCACCCGGTGTTCGCCGAAAGACATACCGTCTTCGACCGCTCCGCGCCAAATTCTGGCGATGGATAGCTTGCCGGTATGCGCCAGATGATAGGTCTTGAAAACCTGCACCAGGGGATCGCCGTCGGCGCCGCCCAGCCGCTCCAATGTCACTTCGGGGCCAGGGGTTTCGTGCCGCAGCGCCTTCATCAGCCGGCGCACGCCGTGATCCTGCTCGGCCGCGCCCAAAAAGACCGGCACGATCTTAGTCTCTTGTAATTCGCGCGTCAGATACTGGTAAATTTCGTCCTTGGGCGGAACCACATCCTCGAGCAGCTGTTCGAGCAGCGCGTCATCGAAATCGGCCAGGGTTTCCAGCAATTCCTGGCGCGCGGATTCGTTTCGGTCCTGCACACCCTCCGGCACTTCGATCAGCGAGGACGCTTGCCCGGGTTTGTATTGATAGGCGCGTTCCGACGCCAGATCGACATACCCGGTGATTTGGTCGCCGTCACGGATCGGCACGTGGCGCAACGCAAGGGTACGGTCGGATACCGATTGAAGTGCCTCAAGCACTTCGCGCACACGGTCGTTCGCCGTGTCCATCTTATTGATGAACACCATGTGCGGAATATTGCGCTGATCGAGAAAATGGAAGAGCGGCGCCAGCGTCAACGCGCGGCTGGCTTCGGGTTCGCAGACGACGACCGCAACGTCGGCAACCATCAGAGCGGCATAGGTGTCCTGAGAAAACTCAACCGAACCGGGACAATCGAGAAAATGCCACTGTTCGCCCAGAAATTCAGCGGCGGCGGCGGTCACCTCGATGCTCATGTTGCGCGCGCGGGCTTCCGGGGACGCATCACCCACGGTGTTTCCATCCTTGACGGTGCCCTTGCGGTGAATGGCGCCGCAGGCAAAGAGCAACGATTCGAGTAGCGTGGTTTTTCCGCTGAGATAGGATCCGACGATCGCAGCACATCGAGGTGCCGACGGCGTACGCCCTGACATTCGAAACCTCCTTTTCGGCTATAGTTCTGCCGTATGATTATGTTTCACCCCATCGTCCAGGCAGACGCAGGATGTTACCTCCCATTGTACAGGTATGGTTCCAAGCCGGGGACGGCGATGCAAGCAAAAACCGGCGGGATTAATCCGTCCGACCCATAAGGTAGGGCTTTAGGACGGCATAGAGCACGTCATGGACGGGTGTCGGGACACCGGTTTCGCGCCCAAGCCGGCAAACCGCGCCGGAAAGGTGATCCAATTCGAGACGCCGCCCGCCATCGAGGTCGTGCAACATGGACGCCACCATGGTTTCGGGAAAACCGTCGATCGTGGCCATTTGGCGTGCCGCGGCATCGTCGGGCAGGGCGACGCCCCGGGCGCGGCCTACCGCAACCGCCTCGGCGATTGCCTTTTCGAAAAGTGCGCGGGTGTCCAAGTCAGTGCGTAACAAACCCACCGGCTTGCGGGTTGCCGTGGTGACGCCGCTCAACGCCGCCAGAACGATGAATTTCATCCATATTTCGGTTTCCACCGCCAGGCTGAAGGTGACGTCCAGGCCCGCCTCGCGGCACGCCATCTCAAGCTGCGCGCCCCGCGTCGAGGAACTGCCGTCCATTTCACCGAATATGACCTTGGCGAATTGGCCGGTCTGGCGGATCACGCCGGGTTCGGCGACGACGGAGGCGATATAGACGGTTCCCCCCATCACCCGCTCGGGCCCGACAATTGCACCGATCGCCGATTCCGAATCCACGCCATTCTGCAATGCAACCACCGTGGTATCGGCACCAAGCATCGGCGCGCACGCACGGGCGACCGCCTCGGTATCGAACAGTTTGACCGCGAACAGGACGTAATCGACCGGTCCAATATCGGCGGGATCATCCGTGACCCGGGCCGGATGGATGTGCATATCCCCATTGGGACTCTCGACCCGAAGGCCGTTTTCCCGAATTGCCGCCAAATGGGAACCGCGGGCGATAAAGGCAACATCCTGCCCCGCCTCCGCGAGGCGGCCGCCGATATAGGCGCCCACCGCGCCGGCGCCGAATACAGCGAATTTCACGGCCGCCTCCCTGGGGTTAAGTCAACGCGGCGCAAGCCCTCTGGATGCGCGCGCAGGCGTCCTCGAGAACCTCCGTCGCCGCCGCGTAGGAGATGCGCAGGAACGGCGACAGGCCGAAGGCCTCGCCATGCACCACCGCCACGCCCTCGGCCTCGAGCAGGTAGGTGACGAAATCCTCATCGGTCTCGATCGTCTTGCCGTCGGGCGTCTTCTTGCCGATACAGCCGGCACAGGACGGATAGACGTAGAACGCACCGGCCGGCGAGGCGCACTCGATCCCCTTGGCCTGGTTCAGCATCGACACCACGAGATCCCGCCGCTCCTTGAAGACGCGCACGTTTTCCTGGATGAAGCTCTGGTCGCCGTCCAGCGCGGCCACGGCCGCCCATTGGCTGATCGTCGACGTGCTGCTGCAGTTCTGCGACTGGACCACATTGATCGCCTTGATCAGCTCGGTCGGGCCCGCCCCGAAGCCGACGCGCCACCCGGTCATGCAATACGCCTTGGACACGCCGTTCAGCGTCAGCGTGCGGTCCTTCAGTTTCGGCTCGACCTCGGCGACGCTGTAGAACTTGAAGTCGTCATAGATGATGTGCTCGTAGATATCGTCGGTGAAGACCCAGACATGCGGATGACGGAGCAACACATCGGTCAGCGCCTTGATCTGGTCGCGCGTATAGGCGGCGCCGGTCGGGTTGCTCGGCGAGTTGAAGACCAGCCATTTGGTCTTGGGCGTGATCGCCGCCTCGAGCTGTTCCGGCGTCATCAGGAAGCCGCTCTCCTGCGTCGTATCGACGATCACCGGTTTCCCTTCGGCGAGCACGGCGATGTCGGTGTAGCTGACCCAATAGGGTGCGGGCACGATCACCTCGTCGCCCGGATTCAGCGTCGCCATCATCGTGTTGAAGATGATCTGCTTGCCGCCGACGCCGATGCTGATCTGGTCCGGCGTATAGTCGAGGTTGTTTTCCCGCTTCAGCTTGCGGCACGCCGCTTCGCGCAACTCGAACAGTCCCGACGGCGGAGTGTATTTCGTCTCGCCGCGGTCCATTGCCGCGACCGCCGCATCCTTGATGAATTGCGGCGTATCGAAATCCGGCTC
>CAYYBI010000222.1:0-4869 GCA_964469835.1 uncultured Rhodospirillaceae bacterium | reverse complement strand
GCATACGGATGATTCTTACAGTTTCATGATGGACGACCGGGTTTTTACCGGCGATACGCTGCTAATCCGGGGAACCGGGCGAACCGATTTTCAGAATGGCAGCGCCCGCGACCAGTACGACTCAATCTTCAACAAGCTCTTGAAGCTGCCGGAGGACACGCTGGTCTATCCGGCGCACGACTACAAAGGCGATACGGTGAGCACGATCGCCGAGGAAAAAGCTTTCAACCCGCGACTCCAGGTGAGTTCGGTAGATGAGTATGTCGACATCATGGACAATCTCAACCTCGCCAACCCGAAGATGATGGATATCGCGGTGCCCGCGAACCTCAAGGTCGGCATAGAACAAGGCGCCCAGGATCATGCGGCGTGGGCGCTCAACGCCAAGGATGTGCTCGCCTCGTGCACCTCACCGGATTGCACCCTGATCGATCTGCGGGAGGATGCGGAGCGTGAGGAACACGGCTATATCCCGGGCTCTGTGCACGCGCCTTATACGCGGCTGGACCGGTTCATTAAGTCAGGCGGGATGTTGCGGGAAATGGCGGCGGCCACCGGAAAGCGGCTTATTTACTACTGCGCTTATGGCGAGCGGTCGGCGCTCGCGGTCGAAACATCGCAGGCCATGGGGCTGGAAAACGTCTGTCATTTGGTCGGCGGGATCGACGCCTGGGAAAAGGCGGGCGGGCCGCTGGAAAATGCCTGAGGTCGGGGGCAAACCGGGGGACCGTTCAAGATGCGGCGCTATTTCACGCACTCGATGACATAGGTGAAGACGCCTTCCGCCTTGTCTTCCTGCGCATCCAGGAGTTTGTGCCCGGCGGTGTCGCAGAAATGGCGGAAATCGATATAGGACGCCGGATCCGTGGCGAGCACGGTCAGCACATCACCCGGTTCCAGTTCGCGCATCGCGCGGCGCGCCTTAAGGACGGGGATCGGGCAGTTGTGGCCCTTTGTATCGAGTCGTTTCTGCATCGTGTTCCTATCGCATTTCCCATAGCGCGTTTGCGTGGCCCGCGCATCAAGTTCACGCGCCTTCGTCCTCCTGGGCCTCGGCGAAAAACAGCCAACGCTCGATCAGCACGCCGAAAATCGCCATGATCGCCGCCAGGATTGTCAGCACGGTTGCCGACGCTGCCGGGCTGATATTCGCCAAAGTGATCAGCAGGATTGGCACCATGAAGGCCGCGGCGATGGCGAGTTGGCGCAGTTTATCCGCATAGGCGCGTGCAAAGGTGTAGTGCGATCCCTCGAGCAGATAGTTTGGCGACGCGTGCGCCGCGTCGGCAGGATCAGGTGTTTCGGCGGGGTCGTCCGGATCGGTCGCGGGTGGATCCACTGTCTGGGCTCGGTCGACTAGCTGCCAGTACCGCATCTTGATGAATCCGGCGGCGACGATGGCGAGGGTGTTAACCCAAAAATAGGCGGCATCGAAATAACCGAATGCGGCCGTGAGCGCGTGAAGTATCAGGGCGCCGGTTAAGATAGACAGGCCGAAATAGCCGGGCAACACCCAGGCGTTGGACCAGGCGCGGATCGTTTTGCGCGAGGTATAGATCATCGCGGTGCAATAGACGGTCTGCATACAGAGCATCGTCGCGACCATGCCAATGGCCGTGAGGTAATCGGGACGCCAATCGCCGAAATACCATCCGGTGGCATAGGCGCCGGCGGGCGGATAGGTCAGCAGGGCGAACGCGATTGCCCGGCCTTGCCAGGATACGTGCCATTGACCCGCCATCGACCAGGCTTGCGTCAACCGGCCGGGGCGGAGAACCGGTGCGACCAGCCCCACGGTAATCAACGCGAATGCAATGGCAAACCCCACGAGCCCAAGCTTTGGATTGGTGGGCAGCACACCGCTCGCCTGGAAAATTGCCATCAGGGCAATCAGGCCGTACCCCGCGCCCGACGCGGTGGTGAAGAAGATGGCGGAAACGGTCGGAGTCATCGCCGGATCGCTAACACGCAAAGTGTCGATTACAGCCCCGGATATCGGCGGTGTTGCCGATGTGTGCGCCGGGTTCGGGCGTTGGTTTGAGCGGCCGCCGCGCGCCGTTAAATTTTGCGGAAGATCGCATTGGCGCCGAGTCCTGCGAGAATCGCGATGATGATTGCGGCAATGCCGTATAGCGCGGGATAGCCGTATGCCAAATCATATACCTGCGCGCCCAGCCCGGCCTTGTCGATCAAAAGGGGGGTTGATTGGATAGCCTTGACGTCGCCGTCGCGTATCAGCAGGACGTCGATATTATAAAAGCCGGTCAGGACGTTGGCGGGAAGGTACAGGTCGGCGCGAAATAACTGGCCGCCCATGAATTGAACCTGTCCCGCGACGTCGCTGTAGCGGCCGACCCGTTGCATGTTACGAATCAAGGCCTTGCTGAATTCGGCCGAGACGGCGGCGCCCACCGTCTCGATTGTCTTAAATTTGATGCGGTCGACGCCGATCTGGAAGAGGTCGCGGGTATGCGACGGCAGCCATTCCCCCAGCGGCTTGCTGGTCATGACGTGATAGTAGGACGGCGCGTCCTTGAACCGAACCGCGCGCCTGTTGATATAGATTAGCCCGGCGACCTGCTCCTTATGGCGCACGGAGACGGTCTGATTCGGGCCGCGAACGATAATGACGATCTCGCCGTCACCCTCGATCGAGCCGAACAGCAAGACCTTGGCGCCGGTGAACCCGGTGGTGATCTTGAGCTCACTTTCGGACAAATCCGCGAGCAGCGGTTCCGCATGAACCGGCATTGCCAGCGTGATCGCCAGAAGTGTCAGCCAGAGTATCCGTCGCATCGTCAATGACCCATGATCTGGCCGATGGAATAGGGATCGACCGGCGATGCCGCGAGATCGTAGACGATCTTGCCGCAGACGCCCAGCACCATCAGCGCCAATAGACCCCGTAACTGCTCGCCCTTGATGTACCCGCCGATCTTGGTTCCGATCTGCGCGCCGATCACGGCGCCGACCAACAGAAGTACCGCCAGCACGACGTCTACGGTTTGGTTCAGATATGCCTGAAAGAATGTGGCGTTGGCGGTCACGAAGATGATCTGGAACAGGGACGTGCCGATCACGACGGCGGTGGGCATGCCGAGAAGATAGATCATCGCCGGCACCATGACGAAGCCCCCACCGACGCCCATGATGGATGCAAGGATACCGACCAGAAAGCCGACACCAAGCGGCAGCAGCGCGCTGATATACAGTTTCGAGCGGCGAAACCGCATCTTAAAGGGCAAGCCATGCAGGAAATTATGCTGATGCAGCTTGCGTTTCGGCCCGGTCGCCGTTCGGTTACGCCAAATTGTGCGCAGGCTCTCCACCAACATTAGCAAGCCGATGATACCAAGGAAAACCACGTAGCTCAGCCGAATCACTAAATCGATCTGCCCGATGGCCTGAAGCTCGCGGAACAGGAAGACGCCAAAGGTGGACCCTATCAGACCACCGATCAGCAGCACGATGCCCATCTTGAAATCGACGTTGCCGCGCCGCCAATGCGCCAGCACGCCGGAGACCGAGGAGGCGACGATCTGATTGGCTTCGGTGCCGACCGCGATTGGCGAGGGGACACCAGCAACAAAAATCAGCAGTGGGGTCATTAGGAAGCCGCCGCCGACGCCGAATATGCCGGACAGCATGCCGACGCCCGCGCCCATCCCCAGAATGAGGAAGATGTTCACCGACATCTCGGCGATCGGCAGATGGACGTACATGCTCGTTGCCGTATTTCCGTCGGCCGTAGCGTATCACGTCATCGGAACTGGTGGCGTGGAGTAACCGTCTAGGATGCCGACTTTTAGCGCGCGAAGTGGCGCATAATGCGCCGCGAGCCACCGAAGTCAACAGGCCGTGACGCCTGATGCGACAATTCGCACCGGATCGTATGGGTATCGATCACCGCCGGGTTCCTAGCGCCCGGCCCTTAGTTTCCCACCTGTACGGGGCCGCCCGCCGCTTTCCAGCCCATTATGCCGCCGGCGAGGCGGTAGAGTTCGCGATATCCCGTGTGCACCAGCATCTCCGACGCGATGCCGCAGCGCACGCCGCTGGCGCACATGAGCAACAATTTCTTGCCGTCGTGATCGGGAATCTGCTTGGAGTCGAACGCGGAAAGCGGGATCAGCGTGGCACCCTGGACATGCTCGACGGCGAACTCATGGGGTTCGCGGACGTCCACCAGAACCGCATCGTCGCGGTCCAGCCAGAGCCGGGCGGTTTGCGGATCGACCATTTCAACTCGGATATCCTGCGCCTCTTGTTCATCCATGGCCGGCTTTTCCCTGTGATTGCAATCGATAAGTTCTGGCATGTGGCCGGCTGTTCTGCAGCTCCGGCCCGGATGAACGGCCCACAATTTTGTGATGGAGGCCCATTTATTGGCGGAAGTCGGCGCCTTCACGGTCAAGCATGCGCAGCAGGCTCTCCCATTCGAGATCGCCATAGGTTCCCTTGTCGAAATTGCCCTTGTACCGGGCAATCGCCTGGCTACGAACGGGCTCGGGGACTTCGACCAGTTCACCGTCGCCGGCGGTGGTTTGGATCTGGCAGGCGGTTTCCAGGAAGTACATCTTCTTGAAGGCTTCCTGGATCGACTTGCCGATGGTCAGCAGCCCGTGGTTGCGCAGGATGATGCAATCGGCCTTCGCGCAGTCGCGGCCCAGGGGCTCGCGTTCGTCCAGATTCCCGCCGGCAACGTCGTAGTCGTGATAGCCGATGCTGCCGAGTACCAGCAGCGATTGCTGGCTCAACGGCCGGAGCCCGCAGGCCTGGGCCGAAACCGCGACGCTGGCCTTGGTGTGCAGGTGCATGACGCAGTGCGCGTCCGGCCGGGCCATCAACACAGCGCTATGAATGACAAAG
>CAYYBI010000221.1:0-8817 GCA_964469835.1 uncultured Rhodospirillaceae bacterium | reverse complement strand
AGACCATTGAGGCAACCCAGGACTTGGGCGGCAAAGGCCTCATTGATTTCGATGACATCCATGTCGCTGATCGAGAGTCCCGCCCGTTCCAGCGCTTTCTGCGACGCGGGCACCGGGCCCATGCCCATGATCCGCGGCGGCACACCGGCGGACGCAGAAGCCAGGATCCGCACTTTCGGCGCGATGCCGGCCTTTTCGCCGACGCCGCGGCTGCCGATATACAGGGCGACCGCGCCGTCGTTGACGCCCGAGGCATTGCCGGCGGTGGTCACACCGTCCTGAAACAGCGGGCGCAGCTTGGCCAGCTGTTCCATCGTCGTCTGCGGACGCGGATGCTCGTCACTGTCGACCGACACTTCGCCGACCTTGCGGCCGCCGTCATAGGTCACTGTCATGATCTCGTCGTCAAAGAAGCCGTCTTCCTTGGCCGCCTTGTATTTGGTCTGCGAGGCCAAGGCGAAAACATCCGCCTGTTCGCGGGAGATTTGAAAATCCTGCGCGACATTGTCGGCGGTTTTCGGCATCGCCCAGTCGCCGAATTCCTTTTCGATTTTCGGGTTCGGGAAGCGTGACCCGATGGTGCTGTCGAAGACGTTGAAGTTACGCCCGAAAGGCGCTTCCGACTTGCCGACCACGAAGGGCGCGCGGCTCATGCTTTCGACGCCGCCCGCGATAAACAGATCGCCTTCGCCAACCGTCACCGAATGGGCCGCGGCAACCACCGCGCTTAGCCCGCTCGCGCAGTTGCGCTGCAGCACCTGGCCCGGAACGCTCTCGGGCAGCCCGGCGACCAGCAGCGCGTGGCGCGCCACGCACCGCGCATCCTCGCCGCCCTGGTTGGCGCACCCGACGATCACGTCGTCGATGTCTTCCGCCTTGAAGGGCGCCTCTTCGACGACCTTGCGAATAACGCCGCCCAACATATCGTCGGGACGGACCGGGGCCAGCTCGCCGCCATAGCGGCCGAATGGGGTACGCTTACCTTCATACAAATATGCATCAAGCATGATGATTTCCTTCAGATTTCAGTCGTTAAAAGAGAAATGCCCAGCATCGCGCGGCGGCGCAACCACGGGCTCGCACGATAGCGCGGATCGCCATAGAACCGGTAGAGGGAATCGAGGATGCGGAGGATATTCCGCGGTCCCAGGACTTCGCCGAATTGCAGCGGCCCGTTCGGGAAGTTCAGGCCGAGCACGACCGCCTTGTCGATATCTTCCGGCGAGGCGGTGCCGAATTGCGCGATCTGGCAGCCGATGTTGCAGATCGTCGAGAAGACGCGCTGCCCGACGAAAGCCGGACAATCGCGAATGACCGTCGCAGGCACCCCGTCCTGGGTCAGCAAGCCATGCGCGGAATTCCGATATTCCACCTTGGTCGCCGGGTTGGTGGCGATCGTACGCCGCGTCTTGAGCCCGACCAACGTATCGACGCCGAGCGTCCGTTCCGGATCCAGCCCCTGCGCCACCGCCGCGGTGGTTACGTCGTCGCCGATGGGCGTGACCAGGATCAGCGAGTCCGAAGCCGGCGTGTCGCCCCGATCGAGCGGTGCGCCGGCCGATTGCACGATATCGGTGAGCGCCCGATGGCCTTCCGCCTCGACCGCGCTGACCCAGACCTTGCGGCCGTCATAGTCGGGCGCCGGCGCCTCGTCCGGCGTCACCTTCTTACCGTCCTTGTATTCGTAATAGCCCTTGCCCACCTTGCGGCCGAGAATGCCCGCTTCGTAGCGCGCGCGCATGATGTAGGACGGGCGGAACCGCGGCTCCTGGTAGTACTGGTTGTAGATCAGCTCGGTCGCCGGATGGGTCACGTCCAGCGCCGTCAGGTCGAGCAATTCGAACGGTCCCATGCGGAAACCCGCACCCTCGCGAAGAATGCGGTCGAAATCCACATAATCGCCGACGCATTCGGCCTGGATATGCTGGGATTCGATGTTGTATCCCCGCCCTACCTGGTTCACCAGGAAGCCCGGCACATCATTGAGCCGCACCGGCTCGCGGGTCATTCGCTTGGCCAGGATCATCAACGCATCGCCGACCCAGCCTTCCGTCAACACGCCGTCGATCACCTCGACCAAGCGCATCAGCGGCACCGGATTGAAGAAATGGAACCCGGCCACCCGTTGCGGCCGCTTGCAAGCCGAGGCGATGGTCGTTACCGACAGCGAGGAGGTATTGGTGGCGATGATCGCGTCCTCGGCGACGACCTCCTCGAGCTGGCCAAAAATCTTCTTCTTGAGGTCCAGGTTTTCGGTCGCCGCCTCGATCACCACTTCGCAGGGCGCGAGGTCTTTCTGGTCCGTCACCGTTTGCAGCCGGCCCATCGCCGCCTTGACCTCGTCTTGCGTCATGCGGCCTTTTTCGGCGGCGCGGCCGAGCATGTTCTCGATGAACGCGGCCGCCTCCGCCATCTGATCGGCGTTGACATCGAACAGACGCACATTCACGCCGCCGGTCACCGCAACCTGGGCGATGCCGCGCCCCATCGCGCCGGCGCCCACCACGCCGATCAAAAGGCCTTCTTTATTGGCGTCTACGGACACGCATGATCTCCTGTGCTTTTGTTATTCGACAGCCCCGGCACGGCCAATATCTGGCGCCCCCCGGGGGGTCATTGTCTTTGATAAATTAACCGGTGCGCCGGCCCACCCCGGCGGCGCGATATTGGCCCAACAGGCAAGGCCGTGCAAGTCCGCGGCTGGAATTTAAGCGCCAGCCTTGCGTCAAATCAGCTATGTGTATAGAATTAGTTTTTATACACATTTGGAGACTCCTCATGAGGACCAATGTCGTAATCGACGATGCCTTGATGGATGAAGCGTTAAAGATTCCTGGTCTGAAGACGAAACGCCAAGCGATTGAGGAAGGCCTGCGCTTGTTGGTCCGGACGCGCCAACAAGCGAAAATCCGGCGCCTTCGCGGTACGCTGAAATGGGAAGGCTCGCTCGACAATATGCGGCGAGATCAATGATCCTTGTCGATTCATCAGTCTGGATCGACTACTTCAACGGCGTGCCTACGGATCAAACAGAGATCCTGGACAACTATCTTGGAGCGGAGCCGCTCCTAACCGGCGATTTGATCCTAACGGAAGTGCTGCAGGGTTTTCGCAGCGACCGAGATTTCAACCGCGCCAAAACAGCATTAGAAACCCTGATGTTCGAGCCCATGGTTGGCCACGAAGTCGCTATCGCCAGCGCACGAAACTACCGGGAGCTTCGCGCGCAGGGGGTTACAATTCGCAAAACTATCGACGTTCTTATCGCAACTTTCTGTATCGCAGGTGGGCATCGGCTGCTGCACAGCGATAGGGATTTTACAACAATGGCTAAGTCCTTGGGACTGCAGACGGTCTGATCGTCGGCGCGGCATATGTCACATGAGAGGGTCCATCCCATGAACACCCCTGTTAGCGACGATGATTTTCGCCAATTTCTCGACTCTGTAAGACGGTTCACCCGCGAAAAGCTGATCGCCGCGGAGCGTCAGGTCGAAGCGGAAGACATCGTGCCGGAAGACATCGTCGCGGAGATGCGCCGGCTCGGCCTGTTCGGCATGACGATCCCGCAGGAATACGGCGGGCTCGGCCTGACGATGGAACAGCAATGCCTGGCGACTATCGAGTTCACCCAGGCATCCAGCGTCTTTCGCGCGCGGTTTTCCACCACGCTCGGCCTGTCGTCGCAGGCCATCCTGCATAACGGCACCAAGGAACAGTGCGACGCCTGGCTGCCCAAACTGGCGTCGGGCGAGGCCACCGCCTCCTTCGCGCTGACCGAACCCGAGGCCGGATCGGATGCGGGCGCGCTGAAGACGCGGGCGGCGCGCGACGGCAACGGCTACAAAATCAACGGCCAGAAATGCTACATCACCAATGCGCCCGAAGCGGACGTCTTCATCGTCATGGCGCGGACCGATCCATCGAGCAGCGGGGCCAAGGGTATCTCCGCCTTCATCGTGCCCGCCGACACGCCGGGGATCGAGGTCGCGCCGCACGACCGCAAGCTCGGCCAACATGGGTCACACACCGCGCAAATCTTCTTCGACGACTGCCGGGTCGCGGGATCGGCGTTGCTCGGCGGCGAGGAAGGCCAGGGCTTCAAGAACGCCATGGCGGGCATCAACACCGCCCGCATGCACGTCGCCGCCACCTGCGTCGGTCAGGCGATCCGGTTGATCGAGCTCTCGGTCGGCTACGCGGTGCAGCGCCAGCAGTTCGGCCACCCGATCGCCGAATTTCAGGCAGTCCAGCACATGCTGGCGGAAAGCCATACCGAAACGCTGGCCGCCCGTTCCATGGTAATGGAAACGGCGCGCCGCATCGACGCGGGCGAGCGGCCGCTCGCCGACATGTCGGCCTGCAAACTGTTCGCGTCGGAAATGGTCTGCCGGGTCGCCGACCGGGCGGTGCAGGTGCATGGCGGCGCCGGCTATATGGCCGCCTTCGACGTGGAGCGTCTCTACCGCGACGTCCGGCTGTTCCGTATCTTCGAAGGCACGTCGGAGATCCACCGCAACGTCATCGCGCGGCATATGCTCAGGGAAGCCAGCGCTGGAGGCGACTGACGCGACACGGTTAAGCGCTGTAGACCCGGACCATCCTGTCAGCCTTTCGCTTCGGCATACCGAATCAGCCGATCGTGATCATTCGCGAAGAAATTGGAGAGGAGCTTGCCCGCCTCGGCGAACGGCATGTCGTCCCGCGTTTGCAAACCTTCCCCGGACATCGGTATGAGCCACAACAATCGCCAGGACGATGTGAAATGATAGTGCATCATGGCGCGGCCATTCCGCTCCGGACAGATGTGCAAAATCCGGCCGTCGTCAGAGACGAACCCGATTCCGGGCGGGCATGTTTCCGTACCCGCCGCCTCGAGTTCGTCCATGTAGTCGAGTTCCGCCGGCCAGTCGTGTTCCTTCAACGCCTGTTGTGCATTCGCTTCCGAAACCGCATCGAATTCATCGCTCCTAAAATCCGCTCTTTGGATCCAATAGGTGATGCTCATGCATTAGCACCCCCTCACCCGACCTTCTCCATGTCGAGCGGATCGCCCGGCACCGGGGTGTAGGAGAACGCGCCGCGATCGCGCACCGCGTCAACGCCGCCATGGCGTTCCGCATGCGCCAGCTGTTCGGCCTTGGCGCGCGCGTCGACGGCTTCCGGATCGAGCAGTTCGCGCAATTTCGCTTCGAGCGCCGCCGCTGTCTCACCGCCCTCACCCAATAAAATCCTGTCGTGCGTTTCCATCGGATCGGCCGCGAGATCAAAGAGTTGATTCGGCATGTTCACGTGATAGATCAGCTTGTCCGGCCCGTCGCGCAGCAGGTAACTGCCGGTCTTGGACGACTGTGCATGGAATTCGGCGAAGGCGACGCGCTGCTGCTCAGCGCCCTTAATGGCCGGCCACAGCGAACGCCCCGGCAGATCCGAATCCTCCTCGGCCAACCCGCACCCCATCGCCTCGACGATGGTCGGGAACAGGTCGACATGCATCGCCATCTGTTCGACGACTTGCGCCTTCGGCACCTCCGGTCCCGCCATCAGAAGCGGTACGCCGATCGAATGCTCGTACAGTATCGACTTGCCGAACAGGCCGTGGTTGCCCGCCGCCTCGCCATGGTCGCTGGTGTAGAGAATGCGCGTCGTGTCGAGCAGTCCCTGCGTCTCCGCCTCCGCCATCACCCGGCCGATATGCTCGTCCGTATGGGTGACCAGACCGCAATAGCCGGCGACCGTGCGGCGCACATATTCCTCGTCCACCGGTTCCTCGAACCCGTCGACCCGGCGGATATGCGCCACCGCCGGATGGTCCGGACGGTCCTGCGCCGAGAATTGCACCGGCAGCGGCATGTGCTCCGGCGGATAGAGATCGTAGAGCCGCTTCGGGATCGCGAAGGGCGGATGCGGGCTGGCGTAGGACACCAGCAGGATCCACGGCTTGTCCTGCTTCGCGCCATGATCGCGCAGCCAGGCGATGGCGTTGGTCGTCACCGTCTCGTCGTAGCGCTGGTAATCCGCCTCGCCGATTCCGGATTTGTCGTACATCGCGCGCGGCCCCTTGCGCGGCGGCACGCCGTCTTCCGTCGCGCGCAGCAGTCCCACCAGGGCGCCCTTGCCCTCGATAATATGCATCGGCACGATTTCCTCGCTGAAGCCATTGTCGTTTTCACCCGACAGGAAGTGCAGCTTGCCGACCGCGACCACCGTGTGGCCCTGATCGCGGATCCGCCCATGCCAGGTCGGGACCGTGCCGTCATAGGCCAGCGCATTGTCCCAATAGCCGGTCTGATGCGGAAAGCGCCCGCAGGCGAGCGCCGCCCGCGACGGACAGCACAACGGGCTGGCCGCGTAGGCATTGGCAAACCGCACGCCGCGCGCCGCGATCCTGTCGAGCGTCGGCGTCTGAACCACCGAATGCCCCGCCGCGCCGAGAAGGTCGCGCGTGTGGTTGTCGGACAGGAAAAAAATCAGATTCGTTGCTGCGACCATGGTGGTGCTTCTCCTATATGCGGCGGTCCGCTTTTGGTGAATTACGAGCGCGCCGCCTTGCGCTTTCTCCGCGAACCGGAAAATATCATACGATAAGAATAACGATACCAGAGGTTGGGAGGACACCCCATGGATTTACGGCTGGACGGCAAGCGCTGCCTCATCACCGGCGCGAGCCAAGGCATCGGCAAAGGCACCGCGCGGATCATGGCGGCGGAAGGCTGCAAAGTGGCGGTTCTCGCGCGGCGGACGGATCTGCTGAACGATCTGGCGGACGATATCGCCGCGACAGGTGTCGAGCGTCCCACGGTGATTACCGAGGATATCACGCTGCAGGGTGCGCCGGAGCAGATCCGTGAACAGGTCTACGATGCCTTCGGCGGGCTCGACATCCTGGTCAACAGCGCCGGCGGCTCGCGGCCGATCCCGTGGGATTCGCCGGACGACGTCTGGTACGAGGGCATGACGCTCAATTTCGAAATGCTGCGCCGGGTGACCATGGCCTTCCTGCATGACATGCGGGCGCAAAAATGGGGCCGCATCATCAACATCACCGGGTCGAGCGAGCCGCGCGGCGTCAATGTCGCGAACGCCGCGAAGGGCGCGGTGCATTTGTGGTCGAAAGGCCTGTCGCGCGAAGTCGGCCGCGACGGCATTACCGTCAACTGCCTGCCGCCGGGCCGCATCAACAGCGAGCAGATCCTCACCAAGGTGCATCCCGATCCGGTCGAGCGCGAGGCCTTCGCGAAAGAAAACATTCCCGCCGGCTATTTTGGCGAGCCTGAGGACATGGCCAACCTGATCGCCTTCCTCTCGTCTCCCCTCGCCCGCTATATCAATGGCGAGGTCATCCATGTCGACGGCGGGATGCGCCGGTTCGCGTTGTAGGCGAGCGGCAAACGAGACCTTGGGACAAAAATCCCGCCATTCCCGACGGCGCGCCACGCCGACGCAATAAGAGTGGACACAATGGATAGCACCGATCTCTGTTTTCTCCCGGCGACCGACGCCGCAAATCTGATCCGAGACAAGCAACTGTCGCCGGTGGAGTTAATGCAGGCGGTTCTCGGCCGCATCGAAAAACTAGAGCCGAAGCTCAACGCCTTCGCCACGCTGACGGCGGACGCCGCGATGGAGGGTGCGAAAGCGGCGGAGGCCGCGGTTACGTCAGGCGGCGTGCTCGGGCCGCTGCATGGCGTGCCCACGACAATCAAGGATCTCGCGGCCGCCAAGGGCTTGCCGTTCGAGCGCGGATCGCAAATCGAGAAAGGCAGGATCGCGGATTTCGACACGCCTTTCGTCGCGCGGCTGAAGAACGCCGGTGCAATTCCCCTCGGCAAGACCACGACTTCCGAGTTCGGCTGGAAGGGCGTCAGCCAGAGCCCGTTGACCGGCATCACCCACAATCCGTGGAAGCACGGCTTCAACGCGGGCGCATCCTCGGCCGGCGCCGGCGCCGGGGCCGCAGCCGGATACGGGCCGCTGCACCACGGATCTGACGGAGCCGGTTCGATCCGCATGCCGTCGCATTTCTGCGGCGTGTTCGGCATCAAGCCCTCCTATGGACGCGTCCCGAACGGACCGATCAGCAATAACGACCAGACCTCGCATAACGGCCCGATGACACGCACGGTCGCGGATTCGGCGCTGATGTTGAAGATAATGTCGGGCCCCGCACCGCTCGACCATTACAGTCTGGAAGCGCCGCCGGCGGATTATCCGGCGCTTCTGTCCGGCGGCGTGAAGAGATTGCGCGTCGCCTACAGCCCCGATCTCGGGCATGCGCGAGTCGACCCCGAGATCGCCGATCTGGTCAAGGATGCGGTCGGCGCGTTCGAGACGCTCGGCGCCGATGTCGAGGAAGTGACCCCAGCCTGGGGGCCGGACGGGCCCGACCTCATCCGTTTCTTCTGGGCCGCGCACGAGCTGGCCTATGTCAAACTGCTCGACGAATGGGAGGACAAGATGGATCCAGGCCTGGTCGCCTGCATCCGCTCGGCCGAAAACCATTCAGTGCAGACCTATCTGGAATACCGCCAGCGCAAGCTCGCCTATGTCGGCGCGATCCATGGTTGGTTCGAGGATTGGGATCTGCTGCTGACGCCCGCGGTATCGGTCGCCGCCTTCCCCGCTGACCGGCTGCAACCGGAGCATTGGCCGGCGCATCCGTGGGATTGGGTGTCCTGGGCGGAATTTTCCTATCCCTTCAACATGAGCCACAACCCGGCGGCCAGTATTCCCTGTGGATTTACGGCAGACGGCCTGCCGGTCGGATTGCAGATCGTCGGCCGCCGGCTCGACGATCTCGGCGTGTTGCGGGCTTCA
>CAYYBI010000220.1:0-4712 GCA_964469835.1 uncultured Rhodospirillaceae bacterium | reverse complement strand
AGCTTCGACGCCAATGGCGGACACCTCCACCAGCGCCGAATCCAGGATCGCGGCGGCGCGAATGGTCCAAGAACCTCCGGCCGCCAATATCAGCCGGCCGCCGTCCCGGGACGTCTTCAGCCAAGCGGTCGCCTCATCCATGCAAAAACCGTTTTCCCGGATGCCAAAATTCACAAGCCGCTATCGGATATCATAGCGAGCGGCGCGATCATAGCGCGCTTGACCACAGCGGCTTCCCGCGTTGCGGTTAGACGCCGCCACCGATACCATCGCATTTTCCCGCCGGCACGAAAGATTCTCTTCATGAACCTCAAAGACCATATCCGCAGCATTCCGGATTTTCCAAAGCCGGGCATCTCATTCTACGACATCTCCACCTTGCTGGCGCATCCAGATGCCTGGCACTACTGCGTCGCACAATTGGCGGAGGCGATCGCGCCACACGAACCGGACCTGCTCGTAGGCATCGAGTCCCGCGGCTTTTTAACCGCGGCGCCGCTCGCGCTCCAACTCGGCTGCGGCTTCATCATGGTTCGCAAGAAAGGCAAGCTGCCCGGCAAAACCGTTGGCTTCGACTACGACCTGGAATACGGCACGGATACTATCGAAATTCAGGCGGATGCGGTGCAGCCCGGCCAACGGCTCGTCGTGCTTGACGATCTGCTCGCCACCGGCGGCACCGCCAGCGCCGCCATCAAATTGCTCAGTCAAGCCGGCGGCGATGTGCGGGCGGCGGCCTTCATCATCGAACTGTCATTCTTGAAGGGTCGCGACAAGTTGGACGTTCCTATCTCAACCCTGATCAACTACGACGACTAGCTAGCGATCCCCGGCCGGGCGGTCCGCAAGCCGCGCCAAATCAAAGCCGTCGATGTCCCGCAACACTTCGACCATCCGGCTGGTCACTTGATCCGCCAAGGCCCGCCCTTTTTTCGCCGTTGCCGCGGTAGCGTCACCGACCACGCCCGACGGATGCAAATCCTGCGTTTCCCAGCCATATGAAACCTGGCCGGTTGGCCCGAGGTGTTGGAAATTTTGTGACTGCTCCAGAGCGGTCGAGACGAAATTCTCGGCCAATTCGGTCCGCACCAGATCCGGCCGCAGATGCAGCATCAGCGACGTCTCCACCGCACCGCCATGAATGCCATAACGGCGCTCATCGGCGCCGAACATTTCGGCAAGATTGGCCAGCGCATACCAGTTCAAGGCGATCGCGAGCATGCCGTGATCGATGCGAAGCTGCCGTGTCACAATTTTGATCAATTCGTTCTGCCCGCCGTGGCTGTTGAACAGAACGAATTTGCGAATGCCCATTTTGGCGGCATTCGCCGCAAGGCCCCGCCACGATGCCATCAATGTATCCGGCGCGACGCTCAGCGTCCCGGGGTAGCGGCCATGCTCATCGCTCCAACCGATGTTTTGCGCTGGCATGACCACCAACGGTATCTCCGACGGCAGCCGGTCCAACATTTCGGCAATGAGCCCAGCATTGATGCAGGCATCGACTTCGAGCGGCAGGTGCGGGCCGTGCTGCTCGATGGCCGCCACCGGCAAGAGCGCGATCAGACGGCTGCAGTCCACAGCCTCGAAATCCGCCGTGGTCCATTCCTGCCAGTACCAACTTGGCCGATCATTCATGAACTGCACCCCGATTCCCACCGGGTCCTTTCTTACCGCCGTGACGCCAACCTTCCGGCTCTTTATAAACGATTGGTGCGGTCCTGCGATGACCGAAATGCCATGCGTCTGTCTTTCATGGGAGAATATCATGTCCGGAGACCGCTACGACCTGATCATCCGAAACGGCGATGTCGTCGACGGCGTGGGCACGCCGCGGCGCAAGGCCGACATCGGCGTCCGGGATGGCGCAATCGCCGCGATCGGCGACCTCGCAGCGGAACGTAGTGGAACCGAGGTCGACGCGGCCGGGCGGGTGGTGGCGCCCGGCTTCATCGACGTCCATACCCACGACGACAACTCGCTGCTCGACCGGCCCGACATGTTCTACAAGACGAGCCAGGGTGTCACCACGGTGGTGGTCGGCAATTGCGGTATCAGCCTCGCCCCTTATCGGTTATGCGGCGACCGGGCCTTGCCACCATTGGATTTGCTGGGAAGCCGCTTCGAATTTCCGCGGATGACCGATTTTTTCGATCGGCTTGCGATCGATCCGCCGGCGACCAACGCCGCGGTACTGTGCGGCCACACGACCCTGCGTCTCGGTGCGATGGACAACGTCGACCGGCCGGCAAAGGACAACGAAATCGCGGCCATGCGCGACCAGCTTTCGGAAGCCTTGGACGCCGGCGCAGTCGGCCTGTCGACCGGCCTCGCCTACGCGCCGGCCATGCCGGCGCCGACCGAGGAAATCATCCAGCTCGCCACCCTGCTCGGCCCCGCCGGCGGCATCTATACGACGCATCTGCGCTACGAGGAGGAACGCATCGAGGAAGCGATGGAAGAGGCGTTTCGGATCGGTCGCGAGTCGGACGCCGCCGTCGTATTGTCGCATCACAAGGTGGCGGGAGAGGCCAATTTCGGCCGGACGAAAGTGACCCTGCCGATGATCGATGCGGCACGGCGACGGCAGAAGGTGGACCTCGACGTATATCCGTATACCGCCGCTTCCACCGTCATCACCGCCGCCCGCGTCAGCAAGTCCAAGCGGGTGCTGATCACCTGGTCCGAGGCGCATCCCGAGCATGCGGGACGGGAACTTTCCGAGATCGCCGGCGAAATGGGGTGCTCGCCCGAGGAAGCGGCCGAGCGGCTGCAACCGGGCGGAGCGATCTATTTCATGATGGACGAAGACGATGTGCAGCGGGTGATCGCCTATCCGCACAGCATGGTAGCCTCCGACGGGCTGCCCAACGACAACCATCCCCATCCCCGTCTTTGGGGAACCTTCCCACGCGTCCTGGGCCATTACAGCCGGGATCTGGGACTGCTCTCGCTGGAAGAAGCGGTCCGCAGGATGACCAGCCTGCCCGCGTCTGTTTTCGGGCTGACCGGCCGCGGATCCCTGCGCCAAGGCTATGCGGCCGATATTGTGGTCTTCGATCCGGCCACGGTGATCGACAAAGCAGATTTCGAGAACCCGACCCAGCCCGCCGCCGGCATCGACGCGGTCTTCGTGAACGGTGCGGCGGTCATGCGATCCGGTGCCGCGACGGGCGCCCGGCCCGGCCGCGCGCTGCGGCGCCAGGACCTGCAAAAGGCGGCCAAGACAAGCGCGGCCTGATCCGATCCATTCCCAACCGCTGCATCGAGATAGACTGACCTAGGCACGACCGCCGCGATTGACGTCGCATCACTCAGGTGTCCTATATATGCACCAACAATAGGCCTTGAGGGCCGGTGTTTGTGGACCCTTCCGGTCAAACGCCGATATCGCCCCATACCGCCACCGGCGAGGGCCGCGCCGGATAACAGAGGAGCTTAGGAGGAGCAATGGCTGCCCCGCATTTTGTGGTTCATGACAAGACCGACAGTGTCGGCGTTGTCGTCGTCGAGAACGTTGAGCCGAATACCGATATGTCCGGATGGGTGATGGAAACCGATGAAACGATATCGGTCACCGCCCTGGACGCCATCCCCATTGGGCACAAAGTCGCCCTGCTGGACATCGGCAAGGGCGAAACGATCTTAAAGTACGGACATTCGATCGGCAAAACGGTCGAGAAGATCGGCAAAGGCCATCACGTACATGTCCATAACCTCAAGACAACGAAGTGGTAGGCAAAATGGCGACTCCAAAATCATTCATGGGTTACCGGCGGCAGAACGGCCGTGTCGGTATCCGCAATCACGTTATCCTGTTGCCGCTCGACGATCTGTCCAACGCTGCCTGCGAAAAGGTTGCGAACAACGTCAAGGGCACGATCGCCATACCGCATCACTACGGCAGGCTGCAATTCGGCGAAGACCTCGAGCTGCATTTCAGGACCCTGATCGGCGCCGGACGCAATCCGAATGTCGCCGCCGTGGTGGTGATCGGCATCGAACCCGGCTGGACCGGGCGCGTCGTCGACGGCATCGCGAAGACGGGCAAGCCGGTTGAAGGTTTCGCGCTCGAACGGAACGGCGAACACAAGACGGTTATGAATGCGAGCTGGGCGGCGCAGAAATTTTCGCAGGACGCATCCGAAATCCACCGCGAGGAATGCCCCATATCGGATCTGTGGGTGTCGGTGAAATGCGGCGAATCCGATACGACATCCGGCATCGGCTCGAATCCGACGGTCGGCAACCTGATCGACAAGCTCGACCCGCTCGGCGTCACCAGTTGTTTCGGCGAAACGTCCGAGATTACCGGCGCCGAGGACGTCTGCAAGGAACGCGGCGCGACGCCGCAAATCGGTCAGAAGTTCTACGACACCTGGAAAGCCTACATGGACGAGGTGATCGAGCCCTTCAAGACCGACGACCTGTCTGAAAGCCAGCCGACCAAGGGCAATATCGAGGGCGGGCTGACCACGATCGAAGAAATCGTCCGAGGGACATTGGTTGAAGATTAATCCTCGGCCGCCCACGCCGCCCCACCCGCCCGGCGGGTTGCGGGAACCAGGCGTCGGCCGTCGGACGTGAGTAAAGGAGTCTGCCATGCCAACTTTCCAGTACGAGGCACTTGACGACGGCGGCAAACCGCAGAAAGGCGCGATCGCCTCGTCGCTGGTAGCAGCGGAGAGGCGATCGCACGCATCCGCAGCCAG
>CAYYBI010000219.1:0-26370 GCA_964469835.1 uncultured Rhodospirillaceae bacterium | reverse complement strand
GCCATCGGCGGTGCTATAGGCCTGCCTCCAGCGCCGCTTCCAGCCCGAGCGCTGCGGCATCCTGCGGCATGCCGATCGCACGCAAGGCCAGAATGGCGTCACGTAAGGTTCCCGTGTCCACAGTCAGCAACGGGTCGTTTCCGATCATCAAAAGCAGCAGCATCACCGTTTCACCGCGCCGGCCATCGCCCGCCGCGTGACGCAATGCAAACCGGTACGCTACCGGCGGTAGCTTCAACTGCTCTCCCGCCGCGTCACCCAGGATGTGCTGCCAATACTCGGCCGGCGGAACCGCCCCGAATGCTTCCAGCAGCGCCAGCGCGAGCCCGGCTCGGCGTTCGACATTTTCAGGATCGGATTTTTTCAGCACGGCGAGCCATGCAATCATCTCGTCCCGTCTATCGACCCGTGACCGGTCTTCGGCGCCGGCGAGTAGTGAGAGGGCCCAGAGACCATCTTGTTGCTGGCGCGCTTCTTCGTCACGATGCGCCCGCTGCCGGAGTTGTACCAGCCAGGGCTGCGCCGCTTTCGCGTCGCCGATCGCCAACAGCGCGCGTGCCGCGGTCCCGGCAAACCATGCGAGCTCCCCGGTAACTTTCATTTCCTTGATGACCGGGTGATAAAGGCGTACCGCCAGCGCATACAGACCGTCCGCTTGGGCGAGTTCGAGCGCTTTTTGGATAACCGCGGCTTTTGCCGCCGGAACGGATTGCTTCTGCTCGGATCTGAACAACAGAGCCCGACCGCGTGGAGTCCGCTGTTCGGCTGCTAGCGACAACGCCTTGCCCAATTCCTTTTCGCTGAACTCGACACCGCTATACACTTCCGCCAATCGGGTCGGTGACATTGCACCGAAGCGCGCGGCACGCTCCGCCGCCTCAAGCTGTACGTCGAGCGACGCATTCGGGCTCACGCCGATGGCCCGCAATATCGCAGGCGACGATGCCGACAGGACGTTCTTGGGCAATTTCAACTTGGCGGCCCGCATCATCGCAAGGTGCAGGGCCGAAGGATTCTTAAGGCTGGTGACCTTCGCGCTTTTATTGCCGCCCATCCGGTCGGCCAGAATAAAGAAGGCCGGGTCCTTCACCTGGTTGCTTTCCGCCAGAAGATTGGCTCCGAGCGCCGCGGCCTCCGAATTGCCATCCAGCAACTGGCAAAATATGACGACCCGCTGCCAATACGCGTCGACCAGCCGGCTGCTGTCCCGCTTCGCTTCGCCGCACGCACCGCCGACATCGTGGGCAAGCAGCATGTTCTCGACCCGCAATCGATGAAGGTGGATATCGTTAAGCCGTGCGGGGGCGACCTTAATCAAATTCGCGGCCGGCCCGACAAACCCCATTTCGTGCAACCGCTCAACCCGTCTGGCCAGTAGACTGACCTTTTGCGGCTTGGCGTCCGCCGTCCGAACATCCTTGATTGGCAGTGCGGCTGCGGAGAGAAGCATTCTGCGGGCAAGCGAGCGCAAGGTCGGAGAGCGCATTGCCGATGGCAACCGCGGCAACAAACGCTCGATCATCGCGCGCGGCGTACCACGCCACATGTCGGGACCAAACCCGCCCTTGCTCTCATCGAGAATACCAATCGAATCGGCATCGACCCTGCCGAGATTTTCTATTTGTATCGCCGGCAATGACGGGGATACCGACGGGCGTTCTTCCTCCGCCGCCTTCGGTACGATCGGCGTCGATAGGTCGCGCCGCGGCGCTAGCTGCACCGGCCCCGCCTGGGCAACCAATACGCCGGCGGGGCTAGCCCCGTTCGCCGCAAACGCCGCAGTGCCCGAAACCAAAGCTCCGAGCACCAACGCACTTGCCAGTATGGATTTATCGGGGAAAACGCCCGTCATCAATGACCCGCTCCACCGATTTCGACGGCGGCGGTATTTCCCAAGTCGCAAGAAATACTGCCCCCGACCCAACGAGCGCTATAAATACTACCAACATCGCAATCGTGAAACGATTCATTCGGCCATCAATTATAGACGTGGTTACACCGGCCCCGAATTTCGAGTTTGCATACCGGTCATGCGTTCTTGCTTTACGCTATCTTTCGACTATGGCAATTGTGCGGCAGTGTATAGGCCCGTCATGCGTGTTTCAACGATGGGAATTCACCACTGCGCCGCCAAGGATGATGATTGAAACCGAGAGACCGGAATTGCCAAAGACCATCGTGTTGGTTGGTATGATGGGCGCAGGCAAGACGGCTGTCGGCAGGAGACTCTCCGCGCGCTTGGGATTACCGTTCACGGATGCTGACGAAGAGATCGAAGCGGCGGCCGGCTGTACGATCGATGAAATCTTTGCCGAACATGGCGAAAAAGCCTTCCGAGAGGGCGAGAAACGTGTCATCCAGAGACTACTGTCGCAGCCGGTTTGTATTTTGGCGACCGGTGGTGGCGCCTTCATGGATGATCAGACACGGGCGATCATTCAGCAAAATGCCATTTCGGTTTGGCTCCGGGCGGATCTCAACACCTTGTGGCAACGGGTCCGGCGGCGGAGTCACCGCCCCCTGCTGAATACGAAAAACCCGAAGCAAACGCTTGAGGATCTGATCGACAAGCGATACCCGGTCTATGCAACGGCAGACATCACGGTCGAAAGCGATCAAGGACCGCTCGATGCGACCGCTGACCGGGTGATCAAATCGATACACCGGTATTTAGCAACGAGATGCGACACATGAGCGAAACCCAAACCGTTGTCGTCGAACTAGGCGAACGCCGTTACGACATTGTTGTCGGCGACGACGTCCTGACACAGGCGGGCCGTCTGATGGCACCGGTGCTGCATCGGAAACGGGTGCTGGTGGTGACAGACGCGCATGTCGGCGCGCTGCATCTCGATACCTTGCACGCCGCGCTCGATGACGCGGTGATCGAGCATCAGACGGTGATCCTGCCGCCCGGCGAGAAAACCAAGGATTTCGAAAACCTCCAAGGGCTCCTGGACGACCTGCTCGACCATGGTATCGAACGCCGCACCACATTGGTCGCCTTGGGTGGCGGAGTCGTCGGCGATTTGACCGGTTTCGCCGCCGCCGTGGCGCTGCGCGGGATCGACTTCGTGCAAATTCCGACGACGCTACTGGCGCAGGTCGATAGTTCGGTCGGCGGCAAGACCGGTATCAATACACGGCACGGCAAGAACCTCGTGGGCGCGTTTCATCAACCGCGCCTGGTACTCGCGGACACCGCGGTTTTGGACACCCTGCCGCGCCGTGAGTTACTCGCGGGCTACGCCGAGGTGGTCAAGTACGGATTGATCAACGATCCGGACTTTTTCGCCTGGCTCGAAGAACACGGCGCCGCGCTGTGCGACGGCGATGCGGCGGCGCGCCGGCACGCCGTCGTCACGAGCTGCCGGGCCAAAGCCGCCATTGTCGCTGGTGATGAACGGGAAACGGCCGGCCGTGCCCTGCTCAACCTGGGACACACATTCGGGCATGCGCTCGAAGCGGAAACCGGGTTCGGCGGCACGCTGCTGCACGGCGAAGCGGTCGCCATCGGCATGGTCCTCGCCTTCGACTTGTCCGCGCGGCTGGGATTGTGCCCGCCCGAGGACACCCGCCGTGTCCACCGGCATCTCGCGGCCGTTGGCCTGCCCACCACGGTAGGCGATGCGCTCGGGAATCGGTGGGACACCGACGTGCTGATCGGGCACATGGGTAAAGACAAGAAAGTCGTCGATGGCCGCATGACGTTCGTACTCGCACGCGGTATCGGCAAAGCTTTTCTCACCCAGGATGTTGCGACGAAAGACCTGGAAAGCCTGTTCGAAGGAGCACAAACAACATGACTGTGGAATGGCTGATGATCGGCGGCTCAATCGTCGTTCTCTTGGTTATTTCGGCTTTCTTTTCCGGATCGGAAACCGCCCTGACGGCATCGTCGGACCCGCGCATGCACGAGCTCGCCCGGCACGGAAGCCGGCGGGCACAAATCGTGATCGGCCTGCACGACCGAAAGGACCGGTTGATCGGCGCAATCCTGCTGGGCAACAACCTCGTCAACATTTTTGCCTCGGCCCTGGCAACCAGTGTTCTTCTGAACACTTTCGGCGAAGCAGGCGTGGTCTACGCGACCCTGGGGATGACGCTGCTGATCTTGATCTTCGCCGAGGTATTGCCGAAAACCTACGCTCTCGGCCATTCCGACAACACCGCCTTGATGGTGGCGCCGGTGATCAAACCAATCGTTTCGGTCCTGGCGCCGGTGACCGCGGCCATCAACAAGATCGTCGAACTCACGCTTTTGGCGTTCGGTAAACGGACGACGAGCGAATTGCTTCAGGCCCATCGCGAAGAGGAATTGCGCGGCGCGATCAATCTGCACAAGGGGTCCGATCCCGAGATCCGCCAGGAACGGGAGATGCTGCGCAGCATTCTCGATCTCGACGATGTCGAGGTTTATGAGGTCATGACGCATCGCCGAAACGTCGAGATGATCGACCTGGCCGACTCCAACGCAACGATCCTGGAGCGCGTCGTGAACAGCGCCTATACAAGGCTGCCGCTGTACCAGGACGAACCCGACAACATCGTCGGCGTTTTGCACGCCAAAGCGCTGTTGCGGGAAACGCATGGCGACGCGAGCAAAATCGAGGCCGCCAAAATCGCCGAGATTGCATCGAATCCTTGGTTTATTCCGGAAACCACGAGCCTGCTTGACCAGCTTCAAGCGTTTCGCGAGCGGCGGGAGCATTTCGCAGTTGTTGTCGACGAATACGGCGCCTTCATGGGAGTCGTTACCCTTGAGGATATCCTCGAGGAAATCGTTGGCAATATCGACGACGAACACGACATCGCCATGCCCGGCGTGCGCCCCCAGGCCAGCGGCAGTTTCATCGTCAACGGGTCGGTCAGCATTCGCGATCTCAATCGGGAGTTCGAATGGCTGTTGCCGGACGACGAAGCAACCACGATCGCGGGCTTGGTGCTGCACGAGGCACGCATGATTCCGGAACCGGGCCAAGTCTTTGTGTTTCATGGTTTCCGCTTTGAAATTCTCAGGCGGCAGCGCAACCAAATTACCCTGCTGCGCGTGACGCCCCAGTCGACAGAGGACGATCAAGCGGCCTCTTGACCGGCTGCGCCGACACGCTAATTATTGCACTGCACAATTAACGTCCTGCCGATATCCACCCATAACGCCATAACGAATGAGGCCAAGATGCTGCTATCGTCTGCGCGCCCGCGCGAACTTTGTCATACCAGGAAAATCGCCTGCCGAGGTTATCGCCGGGAAGACGGCCTGTGGGATATCGAGGGTCATCTGGTCGACACCAAGCCGTATGAATTCACCAGTGAATACAGAGGCACGACGCCCAGCGGCGGCGCGGTTCACGATATGTGGATTCGCCTGACCATAAACGACGACATGGTTATCCAGGCATGCGAAGCCAGTATGGAATCGCAGCCCTACGATGTATGCTCCGCGATAACGCCGAATTTCTCGAAGCTCGCCGGGATCAAGATCGGCAAGGGCTGGATGCGGGAAGCCAATCAGGCGGTGGGCGGCGTTAACGGCTGTACCCATTTGCGGGAACTCTTGCCGCCGATCGCGACCACGGCGTTTCAGACCATTTACGGCATGCAGATCAAGGCCGCGCGCGATGCGGGGCAATCCCGGCCGACGCCGAATAGCGGCAAGCCGAGACACATCAACGCGTGCCATGCCTATCGTGAAGACGGCGATATCGTGCGGGAGACTTTTCCGGAATTCTACACCGGGCAGCACGCCGCGGACTGAACGGCGCGCCAGTCCGGCAATGCTATTCCTCGGCCGGGGTCAGCGTTCGCAGGGCCAGCGCGTGGACCGGTCCTTCGAGTTCCTCCTTCAGGACGTCATACACGATGCGCTGCCGCGCCACCCGGTTCTGACCCTCAAAGGCCGCTGAGACGATTTCAACTGAAAAATGCGATTCCCCACCCGGTCGGGCGCCGGCATGGCCCGCATGTTTGTGAGAATCATCGGTAATATCGAGCCGAACCGGCGCCAACGCCGCGGTCAATTTTTGATGAATTCTGTCGGCAACGCCCATCTTCGATTCACCCTGCCAAATCTGATGCGGGACCATGAATCCAAGGCGTTTCAGTGTCAACCGGCCTCCTTGCCTCCAGCCGGCGGAGCCGCCATAGTTGGCCGATGCGCCGATTGGATAAATTTTCAATTGAAACGACGCAGCGGGCGCCCGACCGGGTGTGCGACGCCCCTGGCTGCGTTGCCGAGGGTCTCCACCGCGCGCCTCGATCCCGCGAGACTCTCAACCAGTTCTTCTGGTTCTGCCTAGACCATGTGCGGGAGTACAATCGCACCTGGAATTATTGCGCCGGCATGAACGAGCAGGAAATTGAGTCGGCGGTTCGGGAGGATACGGTTTGGCGGCGGCCGACATGGCCGCTCGGAAATCAACGAAAACCGTATCAGCGCCAGTTTGAGAACGGAGAATTTCGTGATCCCTTCGGTCTCGGCGATGAATTGGGAACGAAAGATCGCCGCGCCCGGGAGTTGACCCCGGAGCAGCATGCCGATTTCATGGCATTTCGAACGATGGGCCTTGTCCCACCGGTGACCTTGACCCAGCTTAAGACGCGTTATAAGGAACTCGTCAAGCGCCACCATCCGGATGTAAACGGCGGCGACAATTCTGCAGAAGAACGGTTGAAGAATATAAACGAGGCTTACACGACGCTGAAGAAGAGCCTCGCTGAGTAGCCCACCGCACAACAGTCGAAATTTATCCCGGTGCGACACCGCGCGCCGACAAAACGATCGGATTTTTAGCATGGCGAACGAACAAGGTCTGGAGCACAGCAGATCCCACGAGCTTGATGCTCCGGACGTTGAGATCTCCGTCAGACAGACATTCGGGCTGGATGTCGATATGAAGGTTCCCGGATTTTCGTCCGGATCGGAATATGTTCCGGATATCGATGAGGCCTATGTATTCGACCATGACACAACCTTGGCCATTCTCGCGGGCTTTGCCCACAATCGGCGGGTCATGATCCAGGGTTACCATGGCACCGGAAAATCGACCCATGTCGAGCAGGTGGCGGCGCGCCTCAACTGGCCCTGCATTCGGGTCAATCTGGACAGCCATATCAGCCGGATCGACCTTATCGGCAAGGATGCCATTGTCATTCGCGACGGCAAGCAGATTACCGAATTTCGTGAAGGCATCCTGCCTTGGGCGCTGCAAAATCCTTGCGCGCTGTGCTTCGATGAATACGACGCCGGCCGGCCGGATGTCATGTTCGTGATCCAACGCGTGCTTGAAGTCGACGGTAAGCTCACCCTGCTGGATCAGAGCCGGGTCATCCGCCCGCATCAGTACTTCCGCATGTTTTCGACCTCGAATACGGTCGGATTGGGCGATACGACCGGCCTGTATCACGGCACCCAGCAAATAAATCAGGGGCAAATGGACCGGTGGAGCATCGTGACCACCCTGAACTACCTGCCCCATGACGAGGAAGTGAAGATCGTCCTGTCGAAGGCCAAGTCCTACGACGATGAAGAGGGCCGGGAGACCATCAGCGCCATGGTGGCGTGCGCCGACTTGACCCGCGCCGGTTTCGTGAACGGCGACATTTCCACCGTCATGTCGCCCCGCACGGTCATTACCTGGGCCGAGAATTCCGAAATCTTCGGCGATGTCGGGCTGGCGTTCCGGATGACGTTCCTCAACAAGTGCGACGAGACCGAACGCCCGGCCGTGGCCGAATATTACCAGCGCTGTTTCGGCACCGAATTGCCCGAAACCGGCGTAAACGTCGCAATCGCATAATCGGAGGCTCCGACCCGCAATGAGCGATGACTCGCCGCTGGAACAATTCAAACAGGCCACGGCGGCGACCATGCGCGCGATCGCCGAGCGGGACGATCTCGAGGTCAGCTTCTCGAACGAGCCGCCCGGGCTGAACGGCGATCGGGCGCGTGTCCCGTTCCCGAGCCGGGACCTGCCCATCGAGGAAGTTGCACAAGTCCGCGGTGAATCGGATGCCTTGGCATTGCGCTTGCGCCATCACGACAGTGCGATACACGCGGAGCACATGCCGGGCGGCGACGTCGCCCCCGTGCTGTACGAGGCCCTGGAAGAGGCGCGCTGTGAAGCCATCGGCAGCCGCCGGATGGCCGGTCTCAGCGAAAACCTCGCGGCGGCGATGGAACAGCGCTACCGCCGGCAGGGGCTCCATCGCGTCGCCGACCGTACCGAAGCGACAATGCCCGAAGCCGTCCGGCTGTTGGCCCGGGAGCGGCTCACGGGTGCCCCCCCCCCGCCGGCGGCACAACACATCTGCGAGATGTGGAAACCGTGGCTCGAGAAACGCATCGGCAAGGACCTTGCCGAGCTCGAAAAACATCTCGATGACCAGGCCACCTATAGCCAGGTGGTGCGGCAACTCATCACCGATCTCAATATCGAACTCGGCGCGGAAACGCCTGCGGAGGCCGGCGACGGCGATGAAGACGCCGACGACGACGCGCAGGCCGAGGGCGAGCAGGACGGCGAAGGCGGCTCGGACGCAAACGCCGAAGCAATGGCCGATGCCATGGAGTCCGTGCCCGGCGACGACGAAATGGGCGAGATGATGCCGGACGATCAGGACGGCGACATGATGCCCAGTTCGGGCAGCGAGGAGCCAGGCGATCCAGGCACACCCTGGCGGCCGGAAAACGATCTGTCGAATGTCCCGCGAGAAGCATTTTATCACGCCTATTCGGAAAGCTTCGACGAAGTCGTGCAGGCGGAACTGTTGTGCGATCCGGAGGAATTGGCCCGGCTTCGCCAATTGCTCGATCAGCAATTGCTTCACCTGCAAGGTATGATCGGTAAGCTCGCCAACCGACTGCAGCGCCGGTTGATGGCCAAGCAGATGCGGTCCTGGGAATTCGACCTGGAGGAGGGCCTGCTCGACACGGCGCGGCTCGACCGGGTGGTGACCAATCCGATGCACCCGCTATCCTTCAAGATCGAACACGATATGGAGTTCCGCGACACCGTCGTGACGCTGTTGATCGATAATTCCGGATCCATGCGCGGTCGCCCCATCACCATCGCGGCAATGAGCGCGGATATCCTGGCCCGGACGCTGGAACGCTGCGGTGTAAAGGTCGAAATCCTAGGCTTCACGACGCGCGCCTGGAAAGGCGGCCAAGCGCGTGAAAAGTGGATCGCCGACGGCAAGCCGTCCAACCCGGGTCGGCTCAACGATTTGCGCCACATCGTCTACAAGGCCGCGGAAGCGCCTTGGCGGCGCGCCCGCAAAAACCTTGGGCTGATGTTGCGCGAAGGGCTGTTGAAGGAAAATATCGACGGCGAGGCCCTGTTATGGGCGCATGACCGATTGCAGGCCCGCCCGGAACAGCGGCGCGTTCTGATGGTGATATCCGACGGTGCGCCGGTGGACGATTCCACGCTTTCGGTCAATCCGGGCAACTATCTCGAACGTCACCTGCGCGACGTGATCGAGTACATCGAAATCAGGTCCGACGTCGAACTGGTCGCGATCGGTATCGGCCACGACGTGACCCGCTACTACCGCCGCGCCGTCACAATTGTCGATGTCGACCAATTGGGCGGCACGATGATGGAACAGCTCGCCGACCTGTTCGACGAGGAGAGTGACCGTGAACGCCCAAGGGCGGCCGGCCGCCTCCACTCCCCCCGTCCGGTGCATTAGCCGAGACGCAGGCCGGCGGGATCGTTACCGGCCGCCTCCCATCACGTCTCATGCAATGAGCGGCGGCGAAACAACAATCCGTATATCATGATGCCGAACAGGAATCCCACGGCGGAATACAGCGCCGACTCCGACGTAATCGGCATCGCCATCCGATACGCCTTCAGCGTCGCACCGGCAATCGGCCAGTCGATATGTCTCAGAAATCGGGGCGCTCGCCACCAGGGGTCCGCCGTCGCCAGTGCTTCATAGGCTTGCGTCAGGCGACTTCGGCGTTCCACGAGCGCTGCAAGGTGCCGCCCCTCGCGCCGCACGGCGCCGTCCTCGCTATCCATGAGATGCCGCAAATAGGCGGCTGTGTCCTTGCGGTCGAGCGCCGCGCGATTTTCGAGCTCCACCACCTGATGGTTCAGCTCCGCCAGGTGACCGCCGACCCGCTGGGCATATTGTTGAAAAAATTCCGGGAATTGCGACAACAATACCGCGCCTGTTAGGCCGAACAGAAAGAAAATTGTTTTTCGTATCAAAGATGTCTCCGCGGATGATTGCGGTCGTCCGCTATCTATCGAGCGCGCCGGCATCGTAGCCCGAACCAGCTGGTTTAGCGAAGGCCGGTTCGCCGGATGCCAATGCTTCGCAAGCCGAGCCTGCGGAACAGACGTTACTTTGTCCCAAAAAGGCGGTCTCCCGCGTCCCCCAGCCCGGGAACGATGTAGGCGTTCTCGTTCAAGCACTCATCCAGCGCGGCGGTGAATATCGGCACACCAGGATGAGCCTGTTCGAATTCCCGCACGCCTTCCGGTGCAGAAACCAGCGCCATGAAGCGGATATTCGGCATGGAAAAACCATTATTTTTCAATACCTCCACGGCATAACTGGCGGACCGTCCGGTCGCCAGCATTGGATCCACGAGGATACACAGTCGACCAGCAGCCTCCGGCAGTTTGACGTAGTATTCCACCGGACGGTGTGTCGCGGGATCGCGAAACAAGCCGATATGCCCCTCCCGCGCATTGGGCAGCAACTCCTGCAATCCCTCCACCATGCCCAGACCGGCGCGCAATATGGGCACGATCACCGGCTTGCGTCCGGACAGGACCGGCGCTTCCATCTGCGCGATCGGAGTCTCGATCAACGCCGTTGTCAGCGGCAGGGGCCGGGTCAATTCATAGCCCATCAACAAGGTGATTTCCCGAAGCAGCCGGCGGAACAGCCCGGTCGGCGTGTCCCGTCGGCGCATCAAGGTCAGTTTGTGTTGAATCAAAGGGTGATCGAGCACGAAAAGGTTTTCGAAATCCGGATGTTTTTGCATTGGCTGCTTTAATCCTGAGCGCAAGGTCGCACGATCATATCGGCCGGATACCGCCAGTCCAACCCAAGCCTGCGCAATAGGATTTTGGACGGATGACAGGTCGCTTTCGAATTCGCCGCCCGCACTCTATATTTACTGCACATTCCGGACACTTTGGCGTAGGTTCACAGCGATGATCGCGAAAGTGACACAACTTCCGCGCTCAGGACGGCACGCGTCCGGGCCGGATCAAAAAGACAGTCGGCTCGAATTGAGGCGGGCGCGGCGGCGTGCTCATTTGGTCATGCTTGCCGGCGGCATCGTCTCAATCGCATGGATCGGCCTCTGCGCATTTTATGCGCATAGCATGCTGGGTTGGGATTTAGCGGCGCGGATGCTGCCGCACGAAATCGGCGCTTTGCTGGCCGGCGCGGTGATGCCGCTCGCCCTGTTGTGGGTAATCATCACCTACTTTCGCCGGGGATTTGAAATTCGCCATTACACGGAAGCGTTGCAGCGGCAGTACGAGCTGCTGACGTACCCGGCCGACGATGCCGAATCGCGCATTCAGGAAATCTCGGACTCGCTCAAACGCCAGTCCGAAGCGCTCAGCCGTGCCAGCGACAAAGCCGCGGTTCAAATGCGGGAACTTTCCGGTCTGGTGGAAAAGCAGTCTGCCGCCTTGGGCGACTCAACCGCACGGACCGCGAAAGACGTCACCGAAATCCGGGAAACAATGAAAACGCAACTCGGCGAGCTCAATCAGCTCGCCCAAACGCTGGCGGACCGCCGCAACGCGATCAAGGGAGAGGTCGGCCAGCTCTCGGAACATCTCGAGAAGGTTACAGTGGTCGCCCTTGAACACAGCGACCAGATAAACGCTTCGCTGAAATTGCAGGCGGCGGACCTGACAAACGCCTCGGACCGGGCGGCGGATCAAGCCAGCGCCATGACCGACGTGTTCAAGCGATACACCGACGATCTGTCCACCGCCTCCGACCGGGCCAGCGAACAGGTACAGTCGGTCCAACACATGCTGCAGGAAGGCGTCACCGACCTTGGCGCCACCGGTGACGCGATCACCAACAAGGCGGTCGAGATCATTGCGGCACTGCGGGAACACACCGGCCGGGTAACCGAACGCCTGGGGCGCGCCTTCGACGACCACGCCAATACGGTCGGCAATATGGCGGAACGGACCGGCGACCGGGTCGAACGAATCACCGAAACGCTGACCCATCGAACCGGTGCGCTCGCGGAAAACCTGGAAGCGGCGCTGAGCAAGCAGTCGAATGAGCTGGATCGCTTGTTGGATGCCGCGGCGACCCGTGTATCCGAAATAAACTCGGCGATCGACAAGCAAACCATCGAACTCGGCGACCATCTCGACTCGGCCATGGTTACCCAATCGAACACGCTGTCGTCGGCAGTCGACGAGACGATGGAGCAAATCAACAAACTCACCTACACGATGCGCGAGCATGCCCAGGATCTGGCCAGCACTACCGAGCGGACCGGCCTGCACGCGGACAGCATCCGCGAGGCACTGGAAGCGCAGGCGAAGGACCTGGCGTCGATGGCCGCGCTGGTAGGCGAACAGGTACAGGCGGTCGAGACGGCGGCGCAAACCCAGACCAGCCACCTGAACGACGCATCGACCAATGCCACGGAGCAACTGGAGCGCATGACGACCGCGCTCCGTCAGCAGACGGAGCAGCTCGGCCGGTCCACCGATCTGGTCGCCGCCCGCACCGAAGGCATCGCCGACGCTATGCGCCAACAGACCGAGCATTTGAACGAAGCCTCCGAACGGGCCGAAAGTCAGGCCAAACAGGTCGATGCGCTGCTGGCCGCGCGCACTTCCGAAATCCGCGCGTCGCTTGATGACGGAGTACGGGAGGTCAGCGAAGTCCTCGACCCGACGCTTGCGAAAACCCAGATGATCGCCGACGCGCTCCGCAGCCAGGCCAAATCACTGCGCGAGGCGGCCGATTGGTCGGCATCCAACGCACAATCGATTGGCGAACTGGTCCAGAAGCAGAGTGCCAATTTACGGGACGCCTCGAATCAGGCGACCGGTCAAGTGCGCGAAATTCGCGAAATTTTCGAAGGCCAGACGGAGGCACTGACCGGTGCGGCCGAACGCGCGGGCAAGGAAGCCGATCGGATTCGCCGGTCGCTCAGCCAGGACAGCGAAGTCCTGCGCGGCCTGGCGGAGCAATTGTCGGAACGGGCCGTCGGCGTGGAAACACAGGTTGCGCGTCATGCGGAAGCGTTGCGCGATACCAGCGACGAGTCGCGCCAGCACATCGAAGAAGTCGAGGCCGCGCTGCGCAAGCAGGTTGCCGCCCTGTTGGCCGCCGCCGATACCGTCAGCGCGCGCATCAGTTCCGCCGGCAGCGCCTTCAGCACGGAAACGACCGGCATGAACGAATCGCTGCGCGGCGCGCTGCGGTTGATCGAGGAAGTCGGCCAAAGGTTCCAGGCGCAGACCGAAAAACTGACGACCGCCTCGGTGCAGGCCGGCATGCAAATCAACGACAACCGGGACGCGCTCCACTCGGAATCGGAACAGCTCGCGGCGCTGACGCGGGAATCGGCCGAGCGCATTCAACTGATCGCGGACGCGTTCTCGCGTCAAACGGCCTATTTGTCGGAATCGACCGACGGTGTTTCTGAACGGTTGACCGCGCTGTCCGAAAGCTTCCGCCAACAATCACGCGATTTGGTCAGCGCCGGCGATGAAGCCAACCGGCAGGTTCGCGACGTGAGCACCGTCTTGTCGCAGCAAACCGAAAAACTGGTGGACGCCACCGGCCAGGCAAAGAGCCAGATCGAGACGATCAAGCAGACGGTCGATGTGCAGGCGCGCGAGCTTACGGAAACGGTCGATTCGGTCATCGGCAAGACCCAACAGGCCGGCCGCGAATTCGACCGCCAGGCGGTGGTTCTGACCCAGGCTTCCAGCGAAGCCTCGACGCAGTCCGAAAAGCTCAAGAGTCAAGTGGATGAAGCGCAGCGTGACGTGTTCCTGCGCACCGCCCGCCACATCGTTGAGGACCTCCACTCGACCTCCATCGACCTGACACGGTTGCTCAACAACGAAATTTCGGACTCCGACTGGAAGCGGTACGTCAAGGGCGAACGTGGTATTTTCACCCGCGCGATCCTCGGCGGACGCGGGTCGAGTATCACCGCGCAAATCACCGAGAAGGTCAAAGGAAACGAGGATATGCGGCGCTACGTCTTGCGCTACATCGACAGTTTCGAACGCATGCTCAAGGAAACGGAACAGGTCGATCCCGAAAGGCTGCTGCACTCCACCTTCATGACCGGTGATGTGGGCAAGCTGTATCTGTTGCTGTGCCGGGGCGTGGGCCGGGAGCCCTTCGGCGACTAGAGCGACCGCACCGGCTGCCGTGGGGATTAGGCTGCTGACATGGCTCCGTTTATGACTCATCTGGCGTTGCATGTTCGCGATCTCGCGGCGTGCATCGATTTTTACCGGGATTTTTGCGGCATGGAAGTGATCCATGAACGCGGCGATCAGGATGATGGCACCCGCATCGTCTGGCTGGCGGAGCCGGGCCGACAGCAGGAATTCATCTTCGTTCTCTTGCCCGGCGGGCCCGGGCGGAATCAGGCCGATGGAGACTACAGTCATTTCGGTTTTGCCCTGGAAAGCCGTGCGGCGGTAGACCGGATCGCCGAGCGGGCCCGGGCCATCGGCTGCCTCGCCTGGGAGCCCAGGGACGAACGGTATCCGGTCGGCTATTATTGCGGCCTGCGGGACCCGGACGGCAATTTCGTCGAATTCAGCTTCGGCCAACCGTTGGGGCCCGGCGCGGAAACGAAAGATTCGAGCCTGATGGCCACGTCTCGCGGGTCGGATAACCGAGGCTGAATTGGGGACTAATTCGGGGGAGCGGGCCATGCAATCCCTTGACGTGCGGCCCGCGCTGCCATACAAAATCCGCCGGTCGGGCCATCAGGCCCGTTGCCGATTCCGTCCTACAACCGAATTGGATTGGGGCCATGGCGCGCCGTTGCATGATTACGGGTATTGGGCCGATGTCTGGCAATAATGTCAGCCACGCCCACAACAAAACCCGCCGCCGTTTTCTGCCAAATTTACAAATGACATCCCTGCTCAGCGACGCATTGGGGGAGATGGTTCGTTTGCGGATAACGCCGAAGGCGATCCGGACGATCGAATTCAAGGGCGGCCTGGATGCCTTTCTGCTTGGCACGGCAAACCGCAAACTGCCGATCGAAGCCCGGCGGCTCAAACGACGCATTGAAAAGAAGCTGGCCAAGGCCGCTTAACGCCGATGGCGCAGCGACACACGGGCCGCCCTCAACCGGCGGCCTTTTTGCTGCGCGTATCCGTATCGGCCAAGCGCTTCCCGCATATTGGCTGCCTGCCTGAATACGACTATCAAAGGGCGTTCCCGGCGCAACCGATCACCCAAACCGACCACCGGTAGCAACGCCATGACCGACTATCCTGGCTTCGGATTCGACATCATCGCCCACGATTCATCGAGCCGTGCCCGGGCGGGCCGGCTGCACACGCCACATGGTTCGATTTCGACGCCGGCATTCATATTCTGCGCCACCAAAGGCGCCATCAAGGCCGCGGGCGTAGATCAACTCGCCGCCGTTGATGCGCAAATCATCCTGGCGAACACCTACCATATGATGATTCAGCCGGGCGCCGACCTCGTGGAATCGATGGGCGGGTTGCATCGTTTCACCGGTTGGGACGGACCGATGCTGACCGACAGCGGCGGATTTCAGATCTTCAGCCTGGGCCAGGGATCGGACACAAAGGAAATCAAAAACAGCCGTTCCGGTGCGCGCACGCCACTGCTCACGAAATTGCACGAGGACGGCGCGACATTCCGGTCACCGCGCGATGGCGCATACCACACTCTGACCCCGGAATCGTCGATCGGCATTCAGCGGCAACTCGGCGCCGACATGATCGTCGTGCTGGACGAATGCACACCCTTTCACGTCGATCGCGACTATACGGCGCGGTCTCTGGCCATGACACACCGCTGGAGCGACCGATCCCTCGCCGAGTTCGAGCGCGGCCATGACGGCCGCCAGGCGCTCTATGGCGTCATACAAGGTGGGATCTATGCCGACCTGCGCCAGGAAGGCGCTGACTTCGTCGCCTCACGGCCGTTCTTCGGTTACGCCGTCGGCGGATGCCTGGGCGATCATGGGGATCAATTGTTCGAGATCGTCGACCATGCGACCGGGCGCCTGACCGACGATCGACCGATACACCTGCTTGGCATCGGCGGCGTCCGCGACATTTGGGAAGGCGTGGCCCGCGGGATCGACACCTTCGACTGCGTGGCTCCAACCCGCATTGCCCGCCATGGATGGGCATTGCACGGTGGCGCCGCCAATCATCGGATCAACCTGCGCAATGCCCAGTTCCGCAACGACAAGGAACCGTTGGAAGCCACCTGCAGCTGCCCCGCCTGCCGGCGTCACAGCCGCGCCTATATTCACCATTTGCTAAAAGCCCGCGAAATCCTGGCCATCCAACTGCTCACCGTGCACAACATGGCGTTCATGACCCGGCTGATGGCCACGGTACGGGCCGCCCTGCTGATTGGCCGCTTCGATGAGGCACGCAAGCAGTGGCTTTCCTGAATGGCCCCCACCGTCCCCGGTCTATGCCGGGCCTGAAATCGGTTAGGGGCCGAGCGTGTCCGCGGCGATCTTCGCCCACAGGATATCCAGCTCCTTCGCCAACCCGTCCAGCGGCTTGCTGCCATAGGGACCGAAAACCGCACTCGGTTTACGGTAGCTCAGTGTCGCCGTACCGTCGGCATTTTCCGTGAGATAGAACCGGAGCGGCGCCTCGACCCCTGCGGCAATGCTCGCCGCCAACATGCGCACGGCGAAATCGTTGCGGTAGACCCCAACCACCATGTTGCCGGGTATTTTGATCCCCCGATGCTTGGCTCCGGCACTGGCGCTGGCTTGGCTCACTACATAGACCTTGTTCTTTTCAATCGCCGCATCGAGACGGCTGCGCAACTCCTGAAAGCTGAATTTGGTCTTATGCAACTGGGTGCCGGATAGAACCGTATCCGCGGCCGCCGGTTTGGCGACGAGAAGCGGGATGATAATTCCCAGCAGCAAGAATCCGACCACGCGCATCGAGGCTCCCTTTCCTAAGGTCTTCACCCAAACTGCAGCCTAGTCGTATCGATATCCCCGGCGCAAAACACAAGTTCGGGAACCGCAGCAACATTTCCGCGGGCGCTTGACGTCATGGCGGGGCAAGTCGAGACTGCTCAAAACAACCACTCCAAAGAGAGGGGCATTGGCCGGCAAGTCTAAAATCCAATTCGGCCATGGCATGCTCGACCTGTGGGAGCTCGCGCCGGGCACAATCCACCTGAATCATGGCGGATTCGGCGCGACGCCAGCCCGGGTAGCCCGTGCGGCCGAGCGCTTGCGCCAAGAGATCGCGGCAAATCCCACCACGTTCATGGAAGACCGCCTGACCGGCGCACTGCGACATGCAGCCGGCGGTCTGGCGAATTTCCTCGGCGGCGAAGGCAAGGACCTGGTATTCGTCGACAACGCCACCACCGGCATCAACGCTTTGCTGCGGTCGCTTGTCTTCATGCCCGGCGACGAGGTTGTAACCACCAACCATCTGCATATCTCCGCCCGGCGCACTCTCGAATTCGTCTGCGAGCGCGCGGGCGCGCGCCTGATATTGGCGGATGTCCCCTTCCCTATTAGCCATGTCGGCGATGCGATCTCCGGCATTCTGGGTGCGCTTTCACCCCGCACCCGACTGGTGATGATCGATCACGTCACCGCCCACACCGCGCTGTGCCTGCCGATAGAGCAAATCGGGCAACGATGTGCGGAGAGAAACATTCCCATCATGGTGGACGGCGCCCATGGGCCCGGCAACATCGCGGTCGATCTGTCCCAGTTGGCGGCAAATGGCGTGCGCTGGTACGCCGGAAACGGTCATATCTGGCTCTGCGGCGAATTAGGCTGCGGATTTCTCTGGGTCCACCCCGATCAGCAGGGCCTCATTCGACCGACCACCATCGCCAACCATTTTGGCGAAGGCTTCACCCAATCATTCGATTGGCCCGGCAGCAAGGGCTTCGACGTGTGGCTCTCTATATCCGAGGCCATTGCCATTCAGCGGGAGTTCGGCGCGGGTCGGGTCCGCGACTATTGCCATGGTCTAGCGCAAGAAGCCTGCGCTCTCCTGACCGATCGATGGAAATCCATCGCCGGCGCACCGCCGGAACTCAGCGCGTCCATGTCGGTGGTGGCGCTGCCCGGAGAGATGCCGGCGACCCATGGTGCCGCGGCCCGGTTCAGACGCAGCCTGCGGAATGAGCACAATATCGAGGTCTTGGTATTTCCCTTTAACGGCCGCCTGTGGGTCCGCCTGTCAGCCTATCTCTACAATGAGATTTCCGACTACGAACGCCTCGCCGACGCCGTTGCACAGGAAATCTCGGCGCGCCCACGCGCCTTGCAAAATTAAGCCGGCGCTACCAAACCATCCGGAACATTACATAGTCCGGCCGCGCGCCATAGTCGCCGCAAACCGCGTCGAGCCGATCCGCCGATGCCGCGCCGCCGGCTTCGACGCCAAGTTCCGTCGCATGAATTCCGCTGGTGACCAGTACCGATTCGATCCCCGCACCGTTCGCGCCCGCAATGTCATGATGCAGCGAATCGCCGATCGCAAGCGGCCGCGACGACGATGGCGCGGCCGCCAGACAGGCCTGATACATTTCGCCGCCGGGCTTGCCGTTATAACGAACCACGCCACCGAGTTCTTCATAATGGGCAGCAAGTTTGCCGGCACAATCGATCAAGGTTCCGTCCGGCGCGACGCTCACCATGTCGCGGTTGAGGCAGACCATCGGCAGCCGGCGCCGGGCCGCGGCTTGCAGCAGATCCTCGTACTCCGACTCCGCCACGGGCGCTCCCGTGGTGCCGGTCAACAACACGAAACTCGCCGCATCCAACGATTCGACAGGTGCGAAATCCTGTCCTTCGAGAAACACACTGTCCGGTTGCCAGGCGATCAAATAGCAGGTGTCGCCGAGCTGGGCATAGAACGGATCCGTCCGTTCCTTCATTTGCCGCCACGCCACTTCGCCGGATGTTACGACGTCGTCATACAACGTGCGTTCAATACCGAGCGCCGTCAGCGCCGCCTCCGAAACCGACGCCCGTTTGGACGAATTGGATATGAGCACGATGCTTTTGCCCTCGCGGCGCAGCGCCTCGAACGTCTCCCGCGCACCGGGGAGCAGCGTATGGCCGTTGTGAATCACGCCCCACTGGTCGATGAGAAACAGGTCATAGTCGCCGGCGATATCCCGCAATCGGTCGATTGATTTCATGATGCGATCGGCTCCCCTCGTTTCTCGATGTATTGACGGAGAGCTGAGCGGCTCAGGCTTCGCTGACTCTCGACGGCGGACGCGACGGGTCGTGGGCGACGTTGGCCTCCTCCAAACCGCGCGGCTCACCGAACAGAGTTCCCTGGCCCAAGTCAATATTGAAGTCGAGCAATTCGACCAGCATCGGTTCGTTTTCGATGTTCGCCACGATCAAATCGACGCCGGCCCGGTCGAGTGCCTGCTTCAGAACCCGAACCCTGTTCGCCTCCATATCGAATTTTGCGGCCGGCATAAGGATGCCCGCGTCCAGCCTGACAAAGCGCACGCCGTGCTGCGATAGCGTAGGCACATCCAGATCGATGTCATCAACATCGGTCAGGCAGAGCCTGAAGCCGGATGCCACGAGCGTCCGCAAATCCGCAGCGACGTCCTTCTTCGGCCTGAGGAGATCCTGTTGGCCAATGCCGAAGACGACATTCGGCGCCAAATCAGTGCATTTCCCAAGATAGGCCATAAAATCCGGGAAGAATTTTCGATCGTTCAGGCTCCGCGACGAGACTGTGCAAAAAAACGCGGTCGAATAATTCTGCTGCTGCACCTTCCGCAGGATCTGGATCGATCGGAACAGCAGCATGTTATCGATTTCCGTCTCAAGCCCGCTTCGACTGCCGGCGTCGAAATACCGGTCCGGTCCGATCGTCTCGCCATCGGCGGGGTGCAGATAGATGGAACATTGGGAAAATCGGCGCTTGCGCTGCGGCAGAGCAACAATCGGCTGGAGAAACAGCTGCACCTGATTGTGGCGCATGGCATCCCGGACCCGGTCGATAAGGATACGATCTGACGGAGCCACCGATGTACCGCCGGGATTGTTGATATCCAGTTCGGCGGCCGCCGTCGATCCAGGACCCGCGTCTTTCGGGAGGTAAAGCCGCTGCACCAGGGAATGCAAAACCCTCACCTCCGCCGCCAGCTCGTCGGATTGCGATTGCACGGACCCGTCCAGCGCACTCGGCGCAGCCGAATTTTCCTTCGCCCCAGGCCCGCCAGTTCTCGATTGCGGCAGCGAGACCCGAACCCGTTGGGCTTGGTCCGCAACGAGCCTCCGCGTGCGTGGGTCGGCGGATTGAGCCAAGGTAGGCTCGCGCCCCTCCGGCGAATCCCCTGTCCACGCAGGACTCGGCGTTTCGGCGGCCGACGGCCTATCACGCGCCTGAACGATCCCTTCGGCAACACGCGCAACCTCTTCGCGCAGGTCGCTTTGCGCCCGATGCAATAGGATCAAACGATGCAGGGTCCGCGTCTCATTGCGGCGGCGAACGGCAATTTCATGCACCACCACACCGATTAGAAAGATAATCGCGCCGGCGATCCAGGCGAGCGACGGGTCCAGCGACGGCACGATTCGCGGCAACAACACGATTGCGACCGCAGCCGCCACGGCGTAGCAGACGAAATAAAACAGTTGCATGATTTTCGACATACCGCCCAACGCCCTAGCCACCCCCATACCTGGCGGCCATCGAGCCGCACCGTAACGCGGCCGGCCAATTCACGGCAAGGGCGCCGTGTCAACGGTGGTCGGCGCCCACCGCGTCAGCGATGGATCTGGCGCCGTCACGCCGTATCAATTCAGCCATATCCCTTTTGATTCGTTGCAACAATCCGGGACCTTGGTGAACCAGCGCGGTGTAGAGCTGCACCAGCGACGCGCCGGCGCGAATCTTGGCGTAGGCGTTCTCCGCATTGGAGATTCCGCCGACTCCGACCAGCGGGATTCGCCCCTCGGTCAGAACATAAAGCCGTGCCAGCAATTCCGTCGACGCGACGAACAGCGGCCGGCCGCTAAGCCCGCCGTCTTCGCCCCGATAGCGGCCGGACAGCGTCGTCGGCCGCGCCACCGTCGTATTGCTGACGATCAACCCGTCAACGCCGCAATCCAACGCGGCCCTTGCAATTTCCGCCTCGCCTGCGGCGTCAAGGTCCGGGGCAATTTTGACCAGCAACGGCGGCGGAGTATCGGCTTCGATCAAAACGGCCTGCACCTTGGCGATCAGATCGGACAGCGCGGCGGCGCCCTGCAGCGCCCGCAGACCCGGCGTATTCGGCGACGAAACGTTGATGACCATATAGTCCGCAAAGGGCGCAAGCCGCCGGGCGGCCGGAACGTAGTCCGCCGCCGCGTCCTCCGTCTCCTTATTCTTGCCGATATTGATGCCGAGGATGCCCGATCGAGGGCCCTGCACCCGTGCGGCCACCGCTTCCAGCCCTTCATTGTTGAAGCCGAGCCGGTTGATCAGGGCGCCGTCCTCGGGCAGGCGGAATATCCTGGGGCGGGGATTGCCGGATTGCGGCCGCGGCGTCACCGTGCCGATTTCGACAAAGCCGAAGCCCAATCGCAGCAACGCCTCATAGGCCTCGGCATTCTTGTCGAAACCCGCACATAATCCGACGGGATTTGGGAAATCCAATCCCCAAACCCGGCTTGCGAGGATGGGGTCATCCGGCTCCCGCTGCACCGGCGCGAAGCCATGACGCAATCCCCACAATGTCACCCGGTGCGCCCGTTCGGGATCGACACACCGCAGCAGCGGCAGGGCCAGGGTCGACAGGTCCATCGATCAGTCCAAATCCGGAAATTCATGATGGCCGTCCGGCCCCAGCGGAAGCGGCTTCGCCCAGCGCACCGCCGCCATCGGGACTGTGCCGTATACATGAGGGAACTCGGCGCCGCCGCGCGACCGCTCCCACCGTAAATCTTTGCCGAGCCCCTCCGCATCGACGGCCAGCAGCACCAGATCCCGTTCGCCCGCGCGATGGCGGGCGGCGCTTTCGACAATTTGGCTCGCGGTTGAAAAATGCAGAAATCCATCTGCGGTATCTTCGGCAGTGCCGGCATAGGCCTGCCCGGATTGCAGGGCGTCGGCCCACACGCCGGCTTTGGCCAGATGATAGATCAGTGACATGGCCGGACCCTATCCGATTGCGGGCGCCAGGAACAAGCCATCGCCGCTTGGCTCAATGGACCGCGCGCCAGTCCTATGGTTTAGTTTCCGGAATATCCGCGGATGTGCCAATTCGGTGCGGCGCCGCGAGATAACAGGCTTTCAGGAGACACCGCATGTCCCGCATTCTGCACGTGGCGGCCGCCCAACTCGGTCCGATTCAGAAATCGGAAAGCCGCACCATGGTCGTCGACCGAATGCTGCGACTGATGACCAAGGCACACGCTGCGAACGCCGAATTGATAGTGTACCCGGAACTTGCGCTCACCACGTTCTTTCCGCGCTGGTACATGGAGGACCAAGCCGAGATCGACGCTTATTTCGAGCGGAATATTCCAAACAATGAGACGGCGCCGTTGTTCGAGGCGGCCAAATCATTCGGCATGGGATTTTATCTCGGCTATGCGGAACTGACCAAGGAGCAGGGCGAAACGCGTCACTACAACAGCGCCCTCCTGGTCGACCGCAGCGGTGAAGTGGCAGGAAAATACCGCAAGGTCCACCTTCCCGGATCGGAAGCGCTTAGGCCCGAATTAGCGTGGCAGCAATTGGAGAAACGCTACTTCGACTACGGTAATCTGGGTTTCCCCGTGTTCGAAACTTTCGGCGGTCGGATTGGCATGGCCATTTGTAATGACCGGCGCTGGCCGGAGACGTTCCGCGTGATGGCGCTGCAAGGCGTCGAGATGGTGCTGATCGGCTACAATTCGGCGGCGCATGATCCCAATGGCGGGGTGGAGAGTCAGGATCTACGGGTATTCCATAGCAACCTCGCGGCACAGGCCGGCGCGTATCAGAATGCGACCTGGGTCATTTGCGTCGCCAAGGCGGGTATCGAGGACGGCGCAGGGCTTATCGGGTCCAGCGTGATCGTGAATCCCAACGGCGAAATCGTCGCCCAAGCGAAGACCGAAGAAGACGAACTCCTGGTGCACGACTGCGACCTGGATGCCTGCAGCCACGGCAAGGACAACATGTTCAATTTCGCCAAGCATCGGCGGATCGAGCACTACGGCTTGATCACCGAGCGGCCGGGTGTCGGGCCGCCGATCGAACGCCACGACGACTGACAGAAACCCGCGACCAAGGACATCTCATGGCTATTCCTGATTTTACCGAATCGTCGATCGAATCCCTGTCGGACGCGCTGCGATCGGGCCGGATCACCGCCATGGGCATTGCAGAGCGTGTGATCGAGAACTACGAGAAATACGACTCCGCCTTCCAGTCCTATAAGACCTGGGAACCGGAGGCGCTGAAAGCCCAGGCCCAGGTGGCGGATGCCGCCTTTGCCGCGGATCTCGACTTCGGCCCGCTTCAGGGATTACCTATTTCGGTGAAGGACCTGTATGGCGTATCGGGCTATCCGACATTCGCCGGCACGCCCAAAGCGTTGCCGGACAAGTGGCAGTCCGAAGGCCCGGTGGTCGCCACGTTGCGGCATGGGCTGGCGGCGGTCACCGGCAAGACGCATACGGTCGAATTCGCTTTCGGGGGCGTCGGTACCAATGTCCATTGGGGCACCCCGTTCAATCCATGGGACGCCGAACGGCATCGCGCGCCGGGCGGATCGAGCGCCGGCGCCGGAGTGAGCCTGTGGGCAGGCACCGCGGTCGTCGCGTTGGGCAGCGACACGGCGGGCTCGGTTCGCATTCCCGCCGCCGTGACCGGGACCGTCGGCGTCAAGACGAGCATCCATCGCTGGTCGCTCGACGGCATCGTTCCCTTGAGCCCCAGCCTCGACACCGCAGGCCTCCTGACCCGAACCGCGGCCGACGCCGCCGTCGCCTTTGCGGCAATCGACCCGCTGGCAACCGAACATCCCCTCGCCTTCGCCGATGCGCTGCAGGCTACCGATATTGCCGGTTTGCGCGTCGGGCTTTGTGACTGGTTCTTCGACGGGTGCTCGGCCGGCATAGTCGAAGCGGTGCAGCGCGCACTGGACGCGCTTAAGGGGCATGGAGTCGAGGTCGACGCGATCGACCTGCCGGAAATCGCCGCGTGCCATGAGGTCTTCAAACGTGGCGGCCTCGCCGCGGCCGAATTCGCCACTTTCATCAACACCGAGATGCAGGACTATAAGGCGACCCTCGACCCGAATGTCGCCGCGCGGTTCGAGCGGATGGAAGCGATCCCGGCGGTCGACTACCTGTCCCGCCGGAACGTCTTGGACCAGCTCGCAGGCCAAATCGCCGGCCGGCTTGCCGATGTGGACGTCCTCGTCACGCCAACGGTCCCAATCACGCCCCCCGACCTGGCAACGATCGACACCGGCGAGCGCTATTTCGAAGCCAATATGAGCATGTTGCGCAACACCGCTGCGGTCAACCTGCTGCGGCTTTGCGCCGTCACGATTCCGGCGGGACTGGATTCGGCGAACATGCCGGTCGGCCTGCAGATCATCGCGCCGTTCGGCGAGGATGAGCGCGCTCTGGCCGTGGCCTGCGCCTTCGAGCGTGTCCTCGGTACGGCGCGAGAACGGCTCGGCACGCCGCCACGTCTCGGTTCATAGAGGATCGGCAGATGCGCTTCGTCGGATACAATATTCAGTTCGGCCGCGGCAAGGACGGCAAAGTCGATATTGCCCGGATCGCCGGCGAGGTTGCCGAAGCGGATGTCATCGCGTTACAGGAGGTCGACCGCTATTGGAGCCGTTCCGGCACCATCGATCAGGTGGCCGCCTTGTCCGAGCACTTGCCCGACCACTACTGGATTTACGGTCCCGGTCTCGACCTCCATGTGGAATCGGCAGGGGCTGACGCTTCGGATCGTGGCCGCCGCCGCCAGTTCGGCAACATGCTGCTATCGCGGTCGCCCTTCCTGTCATCCCGCATGCACCTGCTGCCCAAGCACGCCCTGTATCAGAAGTTGAGCCTGCAGCGCTGCGCCCTCGAAGGGCTTATCGCGTGTCCGACCGGTCCGGTGCGCATCTATTCGATTCACCTCGCCCATGTCTCCAGCCTGGAACGTCAGGAACAGGTGGCCCGCATCCTGGAAGTCCACCGCGCGACGCCCCGCGAGGGCGCGGCACGCTCCGGCACGCACGATGCCTGGGACACCGACGGTCCACCGCCGCCGTCGACCGACCGGGCCATCCTGCTGGGTGATTTCAACATGGAACCCGGCAGCGTGGAGTATGGGGTGCTCGCCGGGTACGACGACCCGAGACACGGTCGCATTACCCGGCAGGACGCCTTTGTCGACGCCTGGCTGGCGACGGGCGGCGATCCGGAGAGCGGCTTTACCAAGTTCGAGCCGGAACGCGACCGGCGCATCGACTTCGCCTTCGTCAGCCCCAATCTCGCCGACCATGTCGCTTCCGTCCGTGTCGATACGGAGGCCGATGGTTCGGATCATCAACCGGTCTGGTTGGAAATCGACCTCTAGAGGCAATTCCCGGCGGGCACGCCGCACCCAATTTTCAAGCGCTCTTGCGACCCCCTGCGCTGGCCGGGTGATCGCTCAGGCGACGCAGCAGGCTGCCGCGATCCTCGATCCGCGGATCGATACCGAGCACATCGAAGGCCCGCCACGCGGTTGCCTGGATCGCAGAAATCACGGGTTTACCGAGATCGCGTTCCAGCAAATCGACGACCTCGAGCGCGCGCACCTGGGTGCAGGCGACAAACACACCGTCCGAGTCCGGCGTCACGGTGTCCTTGACCTTCCGATAGACATCTTCCGGCTGGATCTTGGCATGGTCGAACATATCGAGCATGTCGAACGTGGCAAGGCTGTTCACTTCAACACCTTCGGCCCGGAGGTACTGTTTCAGCCGCTCGTTGGTCGTGTCCACATAGGGCGTCACCACATCGACATTCCGCAAACCGCTGATTTGCAGCGCCATCGTCATGGCGCCGGTCGTAGTTACCGCGGGGACACCGGCGATCCGCTCCAACTCTTTGTGATACGCCCTGTTCCAGTCCGGCCCCTCGTAAAAGCTGCCGCTGGTGCA
>CAYYBI010000218.1:0-10429 GCA_964469835.1 uncultured Rhodospirillaceae bacterium | reverse complement strand
CTGGAAGATGATCTGCATTTGCCTCCGGAAAGCCCGTAATTCGGTCTTTCCCAACTTGGTAATATCCGTCCCGCCGACTTCGATCGCGCCGTCGGTCGGATCCAGCAGGCGCAGCACGGTCCTGCCGACCGTCGATTTGCCGCATCCGCTTTCGCCCACCAATCCCAGCGTTTCGCCTTCATTGATATGGAAGCTGACGCCGTCCACCGCATACACATGGCCAACCGTGTGCGACAGAATGCCTTTCTTGATGGGAAAGTGCTTCTTCAGCCCCTTAACATTCAGTACCGGCGTATTGCCGCCCGCAAGCCCGGGCGCTGCGTTGTCCTCGCGCGCCTCAACCATTGCCGCCTCCATAGAGTTTGTCAGAATGCCAGCAGGCAACGGAATGGCCGGGTTTTCGCTCCGTGTATGGAGGATACTCCGATGTGCATTTCTCGTCGGCGAAGGGGCAGCGGGGCGCGAAGGTGCAGCCCTGGGGAAGGTCGATCAAGAGCGGGACGATGCCCGGGATTTCCGCCAGCCGTTCGACCGGCGCTGCGTCCTTGTCCTTCATCACATCCAAATGCGGTACGGAGGCAAGCAATCCGTGGGTGTAAGGGTGCAAGGGCTTGGCAAACAGGTCGCCAACGTCTGCTTCCTCGACCTTCTTGCCGGCATACATGACCACGACCCGCTTTGCGGTCTCGGCGATGACGCCCAAATCATGAGTGATCAGGATAACCGCCGTTCCCAACCGTTTCTGAAGGTCCAATATCAGATCCAAAATTTGTGCCTGAATGGTCACGTCCAGCGCGGTGGTCGGTTCGTCGGCGATCAGGACCTTTGGGTTGCAGGCGAGCGCCATGGCGATCATGACCCGCTGCCGCATTCCGCCGGACAGTTGGTGGGGGTATTCCTTTACGCGTTGCCGGGTCTCGGGGATTTTTACAAATTCGAGCATCTCCACGGATCGCTCCATGGCCTCGGCCTTGTTCAATCCCTGATGCAGGATCAGCGCTTCGCTGATCTGGTGGCCGATCGTAAATACCGGATTAAGCGAGGTCATCGGCTCCTGAAAGATCATCGACATCTCGTTGCCGCGGATGTCCCGCATTGCGGCTTCATCGAGTTCGAGCAGGCTCTGCCCGTCGAGTTTTACCGAGCCGCCGACGTTTTTCCCCGGTGGGTCCGGCACCAGACGCATAAGGGATAGCGCGGTGATGCTCTTGCCGCAGCCCGATTCACCGACAATCCCGAGCGTCTCACCCTTCTTGAGATAGAACGATACGTCATCGACCGCCTTGACGGTTCCCTGGCGGGTGAAGAAGTACGTCTTGAGCCCCTCCACCTCCATCGCCAATTCGTCGGTTTGGGGAACGACGTTCTCGGGCGGCGAAATCTCGTCGCTTGCCGTTTCAGCCATTTACTCACCCACCAATCTTTGTTGCACGATCATGTTCATTGTTAGTGACGCTGCCGCGGGTCGAGGATATCGCGCAGGGCGTCACCCAGTAGGTTGGTACCGAACACGACGAGGCTGATCGCCAGGCCGGGGAATATCACCAGCCATGGCGCGACCCGCGCATATTCGGCCGCGTTCTCGGAGAGCATGCGGCCCCAGGACGGGTGCGGCTCGGGAACGCCGAGGCCCAGGAAGGAGAGGGAGGCTTCGACGAGGATGGCCGAGCCGAGTTGAGCCGTGGCCAGCACGATCAATGGCGCCAGCGTGTTGGGTAATACATGCCGGATCGCGACACGCAATTCCGACATGCCGGCGGCGCGTGCCGCTTCGACGAAGGGCATTTCGCGGAGCGACAAGGTACTGGACCGGACCACCCGCGCTATGCGTGGCACCAAGGGTATGGAGATGGCCAGGATGGTGTTTTCCAATGACGGGCCGAGCGAGGCCGCCATTACCAGGGCCAGCACCAGAAGCGGCAGGGCCTGCATGATGTCGATGACGCGTTGCATCAACAGATCGAACCAGCCGAGCAGATAACCGGACATCAACCCGATGAAGACGCCGATAATCCCGCCGAGCAACGTCGAGGATACGGCGACGATCAACGAAATCCGCGCGCCGTACACGATGCGGGCGAACATATCCCGCCCCATCATGTCGGAGCCCAGAAAATTCTCGGTGGTCGGCGGCGACAAGGAAAGCGCCGAGTGGGTCGATAACGGATCGTGAGCGGTGATAAATTCCGCAAAGACGGCTGCAAACACGAAGATTACCACAATCACGATCCCGAACATGGCCAGGGGATAGTGGCGGGCGAAGTGCAGGATGGCGCTCCACCGGCTGTCGATGTTCGCACCCGCTCGGGCCAGTTCCGCATTATGGTCGATGTCTACCACTGCTTATTCTCCTGCCTGTACCGTCGTGGAGTCTAATCCGCGTATTTGATGCGTGGATCCAGGGCCCCGTAGGTTAGATCGACGAGAAAATTGACCGTCACGACGATGAGCGCCACCAACATCACCAGATTTTGCACGATGGGATAATCCCGCATCAGGATCGCCTCCACGAGGAAGTGCGCCACGCCGGGAATATTGAACACCGTCTCGGTGATGATGAGCCCGCCGATCAGGAATGCGGCCTCGATGCCGATGATCGTGGTGACGGGCAGAAACGCGTTCTTGAGCGCGTGCGAATAGTTGACCGTGTTTTCGGATGCACCCTTGGACCGCGCGGTGCGGATATAATCCTGGCGCAGCACTTCCAGCATGGACGAGCGCGTAAGGCGCATGATCAGCGCCGAACTCCGAAACCCGACCGCGGCCGCCGGGAGACTATAAAGTACCAGCTCATCCCACAGGTTTTCCGGCGGATCCAGATAGATCGGAATGGTGCCGAATTGGGCCACGCAAAACATCAGAATGAGCAGCGCGAGCCAGAAGGATGGCATCGACAATCCGCTCAGACTTATGACCCTAAGCCCGTAATCCAGCCAGGTATCCTGCTTGACCGCGCTGATGACCCCCAGAGGGACGCCGAACAGGACGGAAAAGAACAGCGCGAGCGCCGCGAGCTTGGCCGTAATGGGGATGCGGGGCCCGAGTTCGTCCACCGCGGGCATTTCGGAGACATAGGAAAATCCCAGATCCCACTGCAAGAGTCCCCAGATCCATTGACCGTATTGCACCGCAATCGGTTGGTCCAGGCCGAGTTCTTTTTCGATTATCGCCTTTTCCGCCGGGTCTACGAACCCCGCGGAATCGAACATTATATCCACGATATTGCCCGGCATCAGCCGCAGCAGGACGAAGATGATTATCGACATCCCGATGAGCGTCAGCAGCATCAGGAAGAATCGCTTCACCATATAGGTCGCCAAAACCCGTCTCCCCACATGATCTGATTTCTGAACGTCACGGCCCGATGGTACGGCGGTATGGCGACTAGGAAATCGATCGTTGGCGGTTGTAGAGGACGGGGCCGCGGCGATGTGAACGCCGCGGCCCCAACCGGAACCGCCGGAAGGCTACTTATCCAGCCAGACGTCTTCCATGCGCCAGCCGTTGTAGAGGCTGTTCACATGCGCGACGAGGCCCTTAACCTTGGGCTGCCAGCAGGTGTAGCTCTGGTTGTGATAGATGATCGGACGCGCGGCGTCTTCCTGGAGCCGCTTGTCGATTTCCCAGGCGAGCTTCTTGCGTGCCGACTGGTCGCTCATCATCGACTGTTTGACGAACAGCTTCTCCATATCCTGATTGCAATACCCGGTGTAATTCCGCTGGGAGCCGCAGGAATAATTCTCGAAGAAGTTTGCATCCGGATCGTCCACACCGACCGCGGTGGCGTTCAGGCCGACCGAGTAGTCTTTGCGCGCGACCGTGGCGTGCCAGTTGCTGGTCTCGATCGTCTTCAACGTTCCGTCGATATAGACTTCCTTCAGGTGGTCGATCAGGATCACCGCCGGATCGCGGTAGGTGGCGATGTTTCGGGTGGACACTTCGACCTTGAGCCGCTTGTCAGGGCCATATCCCGCTTCCCGCATCAGCGCGCGGGCTTTTTCCCGGTTCGCCTTCACGTTGGGATCGTAGCCCGCGACCGTTTTCAAGAACTCCGGCGACATTCCCCACACGCCTTGCGGTGCCGGTGTCATCGCACCGCCTATGGTGTTTTCGCCCTTGCTGATGATGTCGACGAATGATTTCCGATCGATCGTCAAGACCATCGCCTGTCGAATCTTTGGGTTGTCGAACGGCGGCTTAGCCTGATTAACGATCAGGTTGATGCTGGCGCCCGCCACGCGTTCACAGACGGCGTTTGGCGCCTGGGCTGCGATATCTTTTTGCAGCGGAACCGTCACGTCGGCGTTGAACACCAAATCGAATTTGCCGGCGATGAAGGCCAGAACGCGCGTCGAACGGCTCTTGATGATCGTCCATTCGATGCCGTCGAGGTAGGGCCGGTCCTTTTTCCAGTAGTCCTTATTCCGGGTGAACTTGACGCTCTCGTTCTGTTTTAGAGCAACGAACTTGAACGGGCCGGTGCCGATCGGATGCGTACGCATTTTCTTCGGCGGAACATGGCAGGAATAGATCGGCGTGTAACCCGATGCCAGGAGCGTAAGAAGTGCAGGCTGGCTGCGCTTCAGATTGAAGGTAACCTCGTGTTTGCCATTCGTGCTGACGCTTTCGAGGTTCTTGTACCAGGCTTTCCTCGGATTTTTGCGGAGTCTGAATTTCTTCCGCTTCCCCTGCAGCATGTCGAAGGTGCACTGAACGTCCTTCGCGGTGAACGGCTTGCCGTCATGCCATTTCACGCCTTCGCGCAATTTGAAAGTCAGTTTCGTGTTGTCACCATTCCAGGACCAGCTTGTCGCCAAATCCGGCACGATCGTGTCGAGACTGTTTGTCGCTTTTCCCTGGTCGTACATGACGAGGTTGTTCATGACCCCCATATACGGCGTCAGGGTCGAGTTGGTGGCTTCTTCGTGAATTGATCCGCTAGGCGGTGTGCCGCGATGATAGGCCTTCAAGATGCCGCCGGCCTTTTGGGCCATCGCCATCTCTGCCCCAAGCATGAGCGCCAAGGGTGCGATCGCCGCCGCAACTGCAATTTTTTTCCGATTCATGGTGCGCCTCCTGTCTGTTCATTTTTCATTTTTATTATTGTTTTTGTTTGTCTCTTACCGTCGCGTGTAAGCCGATGCGGGACGGTTGCTTTTTAGATTTATGAAAGCTTATTGACGGATTTCCAAGGAGTCCAGGGATTCGTCCCAACTTTACGAACTGCGGAGGAGAATTGTCGGGGATGCACGCCTGTGGGCGGCGCTCCGGGTTTGTCGGGAATTGCGCATGCCGCACGAAATAACCCGCCGGCGCAGGGGGGGATGGCCGGCGGGTTACGCGTGTGGAGGCATCATGTAACTCCATGCCTCATTACCAAATTATAGTCTGGGCAAAAGTTGACCACTGTCATAATTGATTAATACTGAAGTGGGGCCTAATCCTGGCGAGGTCGGTTATGAGGCTGCTTCGTTCGATCCGGCGCTCGATGCGTATTGCGGCGGCGACACGGTATTTCGATTGCAGCCAGCGGGGCGGGACAGGATCGGAATGGTCGAAAATCAGCGGGAGATAGCCATCTATTCTTAGTAATTGTGGCGCCTCAAAACCACCTCAGCGGCGGGGCGATTTTACATCATGCAATTGATCGGAGACAATCACGTCGTCCTGTCGGCGGCGTTGGAATATCTTGAAAATGCCATTGGGAGGTCTGATATAGATCGCTTCTGCTAGTTTCAGAATTGGGGGTACTAATGTCAAAAATAAGAATAGCGATTGCCGGTGTCGGCAATTGCGCGAGTGCGTTGGTTCAGGGGCTGGAATTTTACCGCAGCGCAAATTCCGAGGACGTTAGCGGTCTTATGCATCCAACGATTGGCGATTGGGGCGCGACCGATATTGAGGTGGTGTGTGCCTTCGATATCGATCGGCGCAAGGTTGGCCATCCGTTGGAGCGAGCGATTTTCGCCAAACCCAACTGCACGACTGTTTTTCAAAGCGTCCTGCCGGTTTCCAACGTCATCGTTCAAATGGGCCCGGTGCTAGACGGTATCGCCGATCATATGGGCAATTACGAGGACGATCAGGCTTTCCGCCCGGCTGATGCGGAGCCGGTGGACGTGGCGGCGGTCCTGACCGAAACGCGTGCCGAGGTGCTTATCTGTTATCTGCCCGTCGGCTCGGAGCGAGCGGTGCGCCATTACGCCGAGGCTTGCTTGAAGGCCAAGGTTGGGATGGTCAATTGCGTGCCGGTGTTCATTGCCTCCGATCCGGAATGGGCGGCGCGATTCCGCGAGGCCGGCGTGCCGATCGTTGGCGACGACATCAAAAGCCAGGTCGGCGCGACGATTGTCCACCGCAGCCTGTCGCGGCTGTTCAATGATCGCGGCGTCAGCCTCGACCGGACCTACCAGCTCAACACTGGCGGCAATACCGACTTCCTCAACATGCTCCAGATGTCCCGGCTGAAATCGAAGAAAGAGTCAAAGACGGAGTCCGTGCAATCGCAGTTGGAGACCCGTCTGGACTCCCGGAATATCCATATCGGCCCATCCGATTATGTGCCGTGGCAGAACGACAATAAGATTGCCTTCATTCGCATGGAGGGGCGCGGATTCGGCGAAGTGCCGATGAATTTGGAGCTTCGGCTATCGGTCGAGGATTCACCGAACAGTGCCGGTGTGGTGATCGACGCACTGCGCTGCGCCAAGCTTGGTCTGGAGCGAGGCGAGGGCGGGCCCCTGGAGGCGCCGTCGTCTTATTATATGAAGCATCCGCCGGTGCAGCTTCGGGATTCGGTCGCGCGCGACGTGAACAATGCGTTCATCGGTGCGGGATCGTCCCGCATATCGCCGGACACGGTTTTGACCGCAGGTGAATCGGTTGCGGCGGACGGCGGCGCGACGCGGCCGCGGACCGCGTTGATCTTGGCAGCGGGCCTCGGTTCGCGGTTGTTCCCGAACACCAGCCTGCCCAAGCCGTTGGCTCAGGTACATGGCCTCACCTTGGCGGAATGGGTCGTGCTCAATCTGCGTGATTCCATCGGTATCGAACGTTTTGTGGTCTTGCTTGGACACGAGGCGGATACCGTACGCGGCCATTTTCAGTCGGTCGCCAACCGCTGTGGCGTCGTCGTCGAATTCGTAACCGGTGATGGTTGGGAAAAAGGTAACGGTGCGAGCGCCCTGTCTGCGGCGGATGCAATCGGCGACGAACCTTTCATCCTGACCATGTGCGACCATCTTTACGATCACGCATTGCCGTCGCGGCTGACCCGGACGGCGCCCGAGGCCGGGCATCTTCTGCTCGCCACCGATTACGACAAGACGATGCTGTTGGATCTGGACGATGTGACCAAGGTGAAGACCGCCAGCGCGGACATTGCCGCCATCGATAAGTCGTTGACCGATTGGGACTGTTCCGACACTGGCGTGATGTACTGCACTACCGGTCTGTTCGACGCGCTGCGCGAAGCGGCGGCCGATGGCGAGCACGGATTGTCCGCTGGTCTCGCCAAGCTGGCGGCCAAGGGGCGAGCGCATGTCGTGGATGTCACGGGTTGCTGGTGGCTCGATGTCGATACCACCGAGGCGCGGCTGATGGCCGAGCAACACTTGGCCGAACGGTTACGCGAGATCGGCTAGGCGTCAATTTGATCGGCGGTGCGCACCCGGCGCGCCGCCAGCAGGACAAGGGTCATGAATACCGGCGCGCCGATGGCGGTCAGCGCGAGGAACCAATTCGCCTTGCCGAACGCGGACAACACCAAAACCAAATAAATGAAGTCGCGCCGCGATAATTCATCCAGGAGTTTGGTCAGACCGACAGACGGTCCATCGGAAACGGATGTATAGACCGGCCCGGCGCCGGATTTTTTGCGCAGAGTTAGCCAATAGACGGTCGCCGCAGATCCGGCCGTCCCCAATACCGCGGCGGCGCCGAGATAGAGCGGCCAATCGGCGGCTTCGGCGAAATGCCAGCCGACGGCCATGCAGCCGAACACCGCGACATGCACGATGTTGTCCCCCCAGAAATCCAACAGCCCGCCAAGCCGGGACTCGCGATAGGTCAGGCGCGCCAACTCGCCGTCGCAGCCGTCGAGAATCGAATGCAGGACAAAGAGCAGCCCGCCGACAATTTGGACTGCCGGGTTGGAAGATAAGAAGAACGGGGCTGCCGTCAGTCCGATCAGTGCCGAAACCATCGTCATTTGATTGGGCGCGACTCCGAGCGGCGCGAGGCGGCGGGAAATCGCGATGGATATGGGGCGCGCGAAATTGCGCGACATGAAGCCGTCCGTCTGTTTGATTAAGACGTTCAGCAAGCGCTTCTCGGCCGTTTTAAGGTCGGCGTCGCTCACGACGCGCAGGGGCGCTGTCGCAAAGGTGATGGGATCGCCGGGGCGTGCCGATTCCGGTGCGGCGATCTGGGCGGCCGTTGCATTGGGGCCGAACAGAAAGATGTCGTCGCCGGCGGCGCGGCAGGCATCCGCGTCCACGGGTTCCGTTGCCAGCATGTCGAGCCAGGTCGTTTCGCCCAACGTATTGGCGGGCACATGGGCGGTGATCCTGCCGCCCGCGTCGACGGGCTCCGTTTCCACAGTCACGTGATATTCCGCTGCCAGCAGGACGCGCAAATTCCGGGAGCTCTCGGGCGAGAGCACCATGATGTCTTCGAAGCCGCTCTTCCGGGCAGCCAATATCAGCCGGCCGAGCAGGGACAGGCCGAGCAGCGGGCGCGCGGCGGCGGCGGCGTCCTTGCGGGCGTCAATGATGAGGCGAGCGTGTGTGGGGTCCGTCATGAGGGCGTGCCGTCTTCCTTTGCGGAACTCAGGAGCTCTGCGACCGGTTGATGGGATTGGCCGCTCATCCACCAGGCGATCAGGAATCCCCACAGGATATAGACCAACTCTCTATACCGGCGAATCAGCGCAACCGCGAGGCCGAGTCCCGGCTGCCCGGTGATGGGCGTAACGATGAGGGCGAGGGCAGCCTCCTCGGCGCCGATACTGGCGGGTATAAAAAAGGTGCCCGCGCGCACCAGTTCGACCGCGGCGGTGATGGCCACTGCCTCGATGGCGGAAATCGGGTGGCCGGTAAACCAGAAAATCAGGTAAAGCTCGCCCGCGCCGACCATCCAATTCAAGAATGTCAGAAAGGTCGCCGTGACGAAGCGCTTGTGATCCTGCGTATAGGCGCGCACCAGGCGTTCGTCCATGTCGTTGAGGTGATGCAGCACGCCGGCGATCTTGGCGCCGAACCGGCGCCGTGAGAACCAGGTGCCGAGGGAGGACGCAATACGCAGCCGCTGTACGCCGTAAACCACGCCGATACCGACGATTAGCACGATGAGGCCGGCGCCCGCGGCCAGCCTGTATTGTTCCGGCAAGCTGTTCCCGGTGAATGCCAGCGCAATGCCGATGGACAGGAAGATGACCAGTGCGATCAGGTTCGCGGTTTTGGCAATCACCAACGAGGCGATGCCTTCGCGATACGGCAAGCCATATAATTTCTTCAGCATCACCGCCTTTACCGGCTCGCCGCCCAGACCGACGATCGGCGTGACCTTATTCACCGCCGCGCCGACCATCCGCACCTTCCAGAGGGCATAGAACCAGGCGCCGCCACGGCGTGGTGGTGAAATCAGCAGCTGCCACGACCAGGTATCCGCCAGCAACGCAAATATCGAAATCGCGGGGATCAGCAGCGCACCGGCCCAGCCGAGCGCGCCCACATGCGTCGCAACCGCCGCGAGGTCGGTTCGTGTCACCACGAATGCGAGCAGCGCGATGCCGAGCAAAAGGAACAAGAGACGGAGGGGTTTCATCGGTTCGGGTGTCTGCGATTTGGGGCCGTACGCCGAACGGGTGGTATCGCTCGGATCCGATGGTTGCGCCTTGCTAACCTACTGGATAGCCCTTGTACACCAAATTCGGGGCGAGCTTATTGCGCTTTCTTGCGGGTTGAACCGTCGTGCCGGGATCGTGCCGATCGGCGCTTGACGGTTCCGAACAGGTAAAAAGTCGCCCTGGCCGTAGAGGGGGGCACAAGGCAAAGCCACGGCGCAAGTTCAGAGTGGGGGCGAATTACGATGAATTGGGATTTTGGCCGTAGTATTCAAGCAATTTTCAACCGGCCGATGAATTTATGCCGTCCCATCCGCTACGGCCCGGTCAGTCAAAGTCTATGGACGGGGTCGGGATTTGGCGTTACAGTTTCATAGGTCTCGAGGCGACTTGACGGAGGGTGCCAACCTCGGGAATTCAAGCGATGTCGACCCAGATGCGAACTTACCGGTTCCATGACGGTGTCGAACAAAGCTTATTCTTTCAAAACGAGACATCCTCTTCCGTCGTCTCGGGACCGCTTATCGGTTGCCGCAATTTGCGGGACAAGCGGTTGGGACGAATCGGACACATTGATCGACACAT
>CAYYBI010000217.1:0-5444 GCA_964469835.1 uncultured Rhodospirillaceae bacterium | reverse complement strand
GGTGACCGGATCGCCGGGAATGCCGAGCGTCATCATAGGAATCAGCGCGCCGCCGGCGACGGCGTTATTGGCTGCTTCCGGCGCGGCGACGCCTTCGATCACGCCGGTGCCGAATTTCTCCGGCGTCTTGTTGAATTTCTTGGCGTAGTCGTAACTGATAAAGGCGGCGATCGGACCGCCGACACCGGGCAATATGCCGAGGAACGTGCCGACCAGCGCGCCGATCAGCGCCGGGATCCGGACGCAAACCAAATCCACCAGCCGCGGCAGCACCGATCCGAACCTGCTCCCGGTATTCCCTTCCGGCGACCCGAGCAATCCGGGATGCAGATTGTCGATCAACTGGGGGATGGCGAACAAACCGATTAGCGCGGTCAGGAAATGGATGCCCGGAAGCAGCTCGGCATGGCCGAAGGTGAAACGCGCTGATCCCATCACCGGATCTTGGCCGATCATCACAATGGCCAGGCCAATGACCGCCGAGAGCAACCCCTTGATCAGCGACCGCGAGGCGAAGCCGCAGATGATGGTCAACCCGAACAGCACGAGGCTGAACAAATCCGGCGCGTGAAATTCCAAGGCTATTTCGGCCAGGTTGGGCGCGATCAGAAACAGGCAGAGGAAACTCACGATGCCGCCGGCGAAGCTGGCGCTGATCGAAATGCCGAGCGCGCGGCCCGCCTCGCCGCGCGCCGACAGGGGATAACCGTCCGTCGCCGTGGCCGAGGCGGACGGCGTTCCGGGAATGTTGAGCAGAATGGCCGAGAAGCTGCCCCCCGTCATGCCGGCAACATACAGGCCGAGCAGCAGTGCAATCGACATGTTGGGGTCCAGTACGAAGGTCAACGGCAGCAGCACGATGATGCCGGTGCTAATCGTCATGCCCGGGATCATGCCGACGATCAGGCCGAGAAACGCCCCGACCGCGGTGGCCAGAAGACTGGATGGCAAAACCGATTGCTGGAATCCGGCCAGGACATCGGGGTTCATACCCTCAGAATCCCAGGACGCCGTGCGGCAGGACGATCTGAAATCCGTACCGGAAGATCACGAACAGAGAGACCGGAATCAGGGTTGCCGCCGCGCCGATCAGCAACGGCTTGCGGCCGCCATACAGCAGCATCAACACCGCGAAAAAAATCACGCTGGAGACGACAAATCCGGCATAGGGCAGCGCGCCGAGATACACCAGAAAGGCGGCGAGCGCATAGAGGGCGCCCGGCGCCAGTCTGCTTGGCGCACCGGTATCCCGGCCGGAGCGGAGGTCGGTGACACCCTTGATCAGCAACGCCAGCGCGAGACCGACAAGCAGCGTCACGATAACCAGCGGAAAGAACGACGGTCCCGGCGTGTTCGGCATATGGCGTTCAGGCAAGCCGGCCGAAAGCCAGGCGTACCAGGCACCGAACGCCAGCAGCACGAGCGCCGCCACGACATTTCTTCCCGCCATCGACATCGTATCGGCCCCACCGGGCCTCACGGCCCGGTCAATTCGCTATTTCTTGGCCTTGGCTTGGTATAGGCCCGCGCTCTTCATGATCCCTTTCACCTTCGCATCCTCCATGCGGAGCAGCTTCTCGAAACGGCCAACCGGCAACGGATCGACCGTGAAGCCTTTCTTTTTCGCAAGCGCCATGAAAGCCTCGGACCGTGCCGCTTTTGCCATGGCGTCGGCCAGTTTGGTCTTTATGGCCGGCGGCGTTCCCTTGGGAACCGAAAGACCGCGAAACAGGTCGAGCACCGCGTCATAGCCCAGCTCCTTGGCGGTCGGGACATCGGGAATTACCGCGTTGCGTTTGGCCGTCGGCACCGCCAGCAACCGGAGCTTCCCAGCCTTGGTCAGCCGGACGGCGCCGGTCAGGGGCGCGATCATGGCATCCGCTTCGCCACTCAGGACCGAGGCGTTGCGCCGCTTGATGCCGACCGGGAGATGCGTGACCTCACACCCCGCCGCACCCATCAACGCCAGCGCGGCGAGATGGGTGGCGCTGCCGGTGCCGGAATTGGAGACCTTCAACATTCCGGGTTTGGCTTTGCATTCGGCGACGAAATCCTTGAAGGATTTCCAGCGCGCCGACGCTTTCACCGCGAACGGCATCGGCTGCCATTCCACGCGGCCGATATGGTCCATCGCATCGTGTTTGAAGGGCACGTTGCCGATATTCGTGGTGGTTAGGATCGACGTCGAATTCCAGCCAATCGTGTAGCCGTCGGGCATGGCGTTCTTCACATACGTATAGGTCACCGCACCACCGCCGCCGACCTTATTGATGGGAATGAACTTCACCCCCAAGATCTTGCCCATTTCCTTGGCCAGCAATCGCCCCTCGATATCGGCGCCGCCGCCGGCGCCGAAAGGAATGATGAACTGAACGGATTTTTCCGGATAGTCGGCAAGAACGCCGCCCATCGACATCGCCTGCACCAGCGCCACCGCACCGGCGGCGAGCGCAACCCGTTTGATCTTATTTTTCCACATGACATTACCTCCCATATTTTTATTTCTTCGGATCGATTTGGCGCACGGCAATATCCGCCGCCACGCTATTCGCCCTGATTCATTTTCACCACGACCTTGATCGCATCCTCGATCCGCTCGCGCGCGTATTTCAGCGCGGTCGGCACCTCCTCCAACGGGAAGGTATGGGTGTGTATCTTGGTCGCGTCGAAGCGTTTCTGCTCCATGAACGCGGAAGCGCGGTGAGTCGCGCTCTTGCCCTCGCCCCGGATGCCGTACATGTAAATATTGTTGGTGACGATGTGTTTCACATCGACCGGTACTTCTTCTCCCGGGAATGCGGCGAGGCAGACCTTGCCGCCGCGGTTACACATACGCACCGCCTCGTTCACCGCGTTCGGCGCCCCCGAGCATTCCAGCACATAGTCGCAGCCGACGCCGCCGGTAATCTTGCGCACGGCTTCCACGGGATCTTCGTTGCGGACATTGATGACGTGATCCGCGCCCAACTCGATGCCCATTTGCAGCCGGTTGTCGCGCGTACCGGTGAGGATGACCGGCGACGCTCCCATCGCTTTGGCCACCGCCACGCCCATCAACCCGATCGGCCCCGGCCCGGTGATCACGACCGACTCGCTGGCCACCAGACCGCCCAGTTCCGTCAGCCCATACATCGCGGTGCCCGCGGTCACAACCAGCGTCGCTTCCTCGTCGCTCATCGTCTCGGGCACATGGATCAGCGTATTGACGTGGTTCACCGCGTATTCGGTGAAGCCGCCATCGGTGGTAAAGCCGTTCGCACGGTGACCCTTGTTCTGGTCGCCGAAATTTTTGCCGTAATTGTGGCAGGACGTGTACATGCCCTCGCGGCACCGCTTGCACTGGCCGCAACCGGCGTGAATTTCCACGGTTACGCGGTCGCCCACATCGTATTCATCGACGCCGGGGCCCAGATCGACCACCGTTCCCATATATTCGTGGCCCGGCGTGAAATTCTTGTTGAAGGGCAGGCCGCCCTCGATCATCGCCGGCGGACCGTGGCTGATGATTTCCAGATCGGTCGCGCAGACGGCGATCGCGTCGATGCGCACCAGGACTTCGGCCTGGCCCGGTTCCGGAACCGGCTTTTCGACCATCGTCAATTCATCGGGATCGCCGAGAACCCATGCCCGCATGGTGTCGGGAATCGCATATTCGGAATTTTTTCGGGAACCCGGTGCCGTTGCCATCGTCACGCATCTCCATATCAAAATGTGGCGTGCTCGCCCAGTTCACGTCCCGCCGGATTGGGAGCGCTCAGGCGGTCACGCCAAGGATATCAGAATATTCGCTCGCGGCGGTGTGTCTAGAATTTCGTGGGGCCGGGTCAACCGCGCCCTAGCCTGTTTCATCCAGGGCATTGGCCAGGGTTTCCTTGGGCGGCACGATGTCGGTGACGAGATCGCGCAGCAGACGTTTGTTGCCGAGCGGCCCGACGCTGACGCTCCCCGTGCCGAGCCGCGCGGTGCAGGCATAGTGTGTCTTACCGTCCACCTCGACCATGCATTCCTTGCAGGCGTTCGCGTTGATGCAGCTATAGCGGATGGCGAGCGAGGAATCCCGATTGGCGCGGATCCACATCAGCGCATCCAGCACCGACATGCCTTCGCGATAGGGCACCTCGAAGGTTTCGAAGCGGGGATCTTCGCCGGCGACGCCGCGCTGAACGCGGATCGTCGCGGTCGTAGGCGCATCGCTCATGACGTCGCCTCCAGCGGTTCGACAGGTACCGGCGCGCGCCGCACCGGCACGGACTCGAGCACGAGTTCGCCATTCCTCAACCGAAGGACCTGATTCTCCGCCTGTGCCGGATCGGTATTGGGAAAATCCTCGCGCTGATGCGCGCCCCGGCTTTCGCGGCGCGCAAGCGCGGCCCGGGTGACCGATTCCGCGCACAACAGCGATGCCCGCAGGTCGAACCAATCCTGGGCGGCAAGGCTGAAAACGCCGCCGCCGGGGGCCAACGCCGGAAGATCGTCGTGCTGCATCGCCCGCAGCCGAGCCAGCGCACCGGTCAATTCTTTCTCGTCGCGCAACAAGCCGACGCTATCCCACATCAGCGCCTGCAACTCGGTCATCATTTCACCCAGAACCGACGATGCCGCCCCTTCCGCCGGATGGCCGGTCATGCGCTGCAGCGTGTCGAGCGCCGCGGCCGCCGCACCCTCCTCCCAGGCCTGTCCCTCGCCCCGCACCGCCTCGGCGGCGAAACGCCCGGCGCGTTCGCCGAATACCAGGGCCTCCGGGATCGCGTTGCCCGACAACCGGTTCGCGCCGTTCGCGCCGCCGACCGCCTCGCCCGCCGCGTACAAGCCAGGCACGCAGGTTTGCATCCGCTCGTCGACGCGAATACCGCCCATATGGTAATGCGCGATCGGCGCCACTTCGATCGGGCGCGCCGTCAAATCGATGCCGTTGTCGCGCAGCCGGTCGATCACCGGACCGAAGGCGGCCCGCAATTCCGACTCCGGCACATGCTCGAAACTGAGATAGGCGCCGCCGGCCGGCGAGCCGCGTCCCGCCGCCGCCTCTTTGACGATGGCGTAGCTGGTGACATCGCGCGGCGCCGTATAGGTGCCCGAATCGCTGGCCCCATAACTTTCTATGAATTCGTCCATTTGGCCGTTGAGCAGCCGCCCCCCGAGCTTGTAGCGAAACGGGTCCCACATGATCGGGTCCATGCCGACGAGACGCGGCGCCAGATGACCAATCGGAAAGAACTGCACGAATTCCATATCGATCAGTTCGGCCCCGGCGCGCAACGCCAGCGCATAGGCGTCGCCGCCCATGTTCACGGACGCGCTGTTGCGGCGATAAATCCGGGTAAGCCCGCCGGCGGCAAGCACAACCGCCTTGGCCGCGACGGTTACCGGCGCAGCGCTTTCCAGATCTAGCGCGGCGGCGCCGACCACCCGGCCGTCCCGGACCACGAGATCGGTGACGGCGA
>CAYYBI010000216.1:0-8264 GCA_964469835.1 uncultured Rhodospirillaceae bacterium | reverse complement strand
CGGACCGGGGAAGGGGTGCCGAAGGACTTCAAGAAAGGCGCGGAATATTATCTTCTTGCCGCCGAACAGGGCGACCCGAACGGACAGCGGCAGTACGGTTATGTCCTGCTGATCGGCGAAGGGGTTCGGCGGAACCGGGTCGAGGCGCTGAAGTGGTTTATGTTGGCCATGGATCAGGGGGACAAGCGGACGCGCGATGCCATCAGGGATAACGGCTGGTTTTGGATCAAGTCGGAACAGGACGAAGCGCGGCGGCGGGCCGATGCGTGGAAAAGAAAGTGGTCTAAATAGCGGTTTTTGAGCCGGCGCGATCCGCCGCGAAATTCTTTGCGTTTATCTGCCTTTGATCGCCTCGTCCCCCAAATAATAGCGCGGTCCCCGGTCGCGCATGTAGATGCGCACCAGATGGCGCCTGCCGCTTTCGGATGCATCGTTGAACAGCGTGCGCCGGTGGGCGATCAGGCGGTTGTTCATATAGACGACCTGGCCCGGCGCCAGCGTGAAGGAGACCGAGAGGGCCGGGTCGTCGAGGATCGCGATGAAGGCTTCGAGCGCGTCCTTGCCCGCCTTATCGAAGGGGATTCCGGCGATCTCGTAACCGCCGTAGACGATGCGCCGGTTGAAGCGGGCGCGCAGCCGCCCATCCTCCAATTCGAAATAGGGGTAGGCGTTGACCGGCTTCGCGTCCGCCGCGTGCTCGCCGACGCGGTTCCAGTAGAAATCTTCGTACAGGCGCGGCAGCAGGTCCGGGTGACGCCGCCGCATCTCGTTGCGCGCGGTGTGGAGGCTGACCGCCTGATTGCCACCGCCCTTCGCCGCGCCGCGCAGGCACAAGAGACCGAAAAAATCCGGCGGGCAGCTGAACCCGTTGTCCGTATGCCAGGGAATTTCCTGGTTGGTCAGATCGCCGCGCACGCGCGGACCGAGCTTTTTTCCCGTGTCGACCACGTCATGCAGCATGCGGCCGTCATAGGCGCCGGCGACCACGCGGGACACCAAATTGCTGAGCAGCCAGTAGATGGCCTTGCTTTCGGTCTCGTCAAATTCACGGATAGGCAGTCCGTCCAGCACGGCAAACCCGACACCGTCATCGAGCCGGCCGCGTATGTCGTTTGCCATCTCCCGGCATGCGTCGAGACCGAAATCCGCCGGTCGCAACGCGATGACCGGCAGCGGGTTGGCGCGCAACACATCCACCACGCCACGCAGTTCGGCGATGGCGTCCTCGGGGATCGCGATGTGCCAGTTCTCCCGCAACACCGTCGCGGCGGTCCAGGCCGTCGGACCGGCGATTTCGCGGTCGAGCATCGATGGCGCTGCGGTGGTCATGCGTGCGTCTCCAAACCAACGGTTGCCATCGCGATGGTGGCACCGATCCCGTCGCGGTTACAAGTTTGCCCCGGCGTCGTCGTCGGGAAATCCCGTCGGCGGGGCGGGTGGCGGCCGAATTGTCTTGAATTTGGCAGTTCTCCGGGGACGGGTTATCCTGATTGCATTGGTTGTACCGTTCGGACGGCAACGCGCCGCCGGATGTTTCAGAATGAGGATATTTTCATGGCGGAAAATGGCGGGGCTGCGCTGAAGGGCGTTCGCGTTGTGGATCTCACGCAGTTCGAGGCCGGGCCATCCTGTACGGAGGCCCTTGCCTGGCTCGGTGCCGAAGTGGTCAAGGTCGAAAACCCGCGAGGGGGTGACCCGGGCCGCTTGTCCTCGTCCGAGGACGGTAAGACCGACGCGTACTACTTTCTCGTCTTCAACGCGAACAAGAAGAGCATAACCTGCAACCTCAAGAGCGAGCAGGGCATCGACCTGGTCAAGAACCTGGTGAAAGAAGCCGACGTTTTCATCGAGAACTTCGCCCCGGGCGTCATCGACCGATTGGGCCTCGGCTATGACGTGATCAAGGAGATCAATCCGAAGATCATCTATGCGCAGGTCAAGGGCTTCGCCGAGGGCTCGCCATACGAGAAATTTCTCAGTTTCGACATGATCGCCCAGGCGACCGGCGGCATCATGAGTATTACCGGGGAAGCGGACGGCATGCCGCTGAAGCCCGGTCCGACCTTGGGCGACACGGGAACCGGCATGCTGGCGGCGATCAGCATCCTGGGCGCGCTTTACCAGCGAAAGGAGACCGGCAAGGGGCAGCGCATTCAGGTCGCGATGCAGGATGCCATGCTGCAGTACAGCCGTATCGCGTACTCAACCCAGGCGGCGACCGGCAAGGCGGCCGACCGGGCCGGAGCCGGCACCGTCACCGGCGGCAACGCGCCGATGGGGCTCTATCCCTGCAAGCCGGGCGGGCGCAACGACTATGTCTATGTCTATGTGACCCGGGCGAACAACAGCCATTGGCACCGGCTGCTCAAGGTTATCGGCCGCGAGGATCTGATCGACGACGAACGCTACGATACGCCGCGCAAGCGCGCCGCCGTGAAACCGGAGGTCGACGCGCTGGTGATTCCCTGGACGCAGTCGCGCACCAAGCAGGATGCCATGAAGGCGTTGGGCGAAGCGGGAATTCCCGCCGGCGCCGTTTACGACACCATGGAGCTGCATTCGGATCCCAACTTCGAGGAGCGCGGCATCTTCCAGCATATCGACCATCCGACCCGGGGCGATTTCAAGATGGCGGCCTGGCCGGTGAAGATGTCGGATACGGACGTCAAGGTCGCGCCGGCGCCGTTGCTTGGCGAGCACAACGAGTCCGTCCTCAACGACTGGCTTGGCCTGTCGGCGGATGAGGTCGCCGAACTCAAGGAAGACGGCGCGATGTGACACGGGAAGGGCGCCGGCTCAAATACCGACGACGCGAAATGATAGAAGGGCAGGAATAACCTATGCGCGGTCCGGCGAATTGCCGCGCTGAACGGAGGGAAAAGACATGACAATCATCGGATCTGAAGTCGTCGCACGGGCACTGCGTCAGCAGGGTGTCGACACGTTTTTTTACATCATGGGCGGCCCCATGATGCATGTGGAACTCGGCTGCATGGCGAACGGCTTGCGCGGCATCGATGTACGCCATGAGCAGGCCGGTGCGATGGCCGCTTTCGCCTATGCCCGGCTGCTGAATCGGCCGGGCGTCTGCATGGCGGCCTCCGGTCCGGCGACCACCAATCTGGTGACCGGCGTCGCGCATGCCTGGGCCGATTGCACGCCGGTGATTGCCTTCGGCGGCGCAAGCCCCGATGCCTCGAAAGGACGCGGCGTGTTTCAGGAAATCGACCAGCTGCCGATGTTCGAGCCGTGCACGAAATGGTCGACGCGGGTGCACAGCGCCAAACGCATCCCCGAACTGGTCAATCGCGCGGTTCGCGAGGCGATGGGCGGCAAGCCGGGGCCGGTCTATGTCGATCTGCCCGGCGATATTCTGTACGAAGAGGTCGATGAAAACGCGCTCGACTGGCCGGATCCTTGGGACCCTTCCACACGCAGCCGCCCCGCCGGCGACCCGGCCCAGATCAAGCAGGTCATCGACCTGCTGAAAGGCGCGGAAAAGCCGGTCATCATCTCGGGCACCGGAATCATGTGGTCGGAAGCGGCCGCCGAACTCCAGGCATTCGTCGAGGCGGCGGGCATTCCCTTCTATACGACGCCGCAGAGCCGCGGCGTTGTCCCGGAGGATCATCAATACTGCTACCTGACGGCGCGTTCGACCGCGTTCCGCGAGGCCGACCTGATCATGGTGATCGGCACGCGCATGAACTACATCATCGGCCACGCAGCCCCGCCGCGGTTCAACGCGGACGCCAAGATCGTGCGCATCGACATCGATCCGGACGAAATCGCCGGCAGCCCGCGGAAGCTCGATGTCGGAATTATCGGCGACGCCCGGACGGTCCTGACGCAGCTTACCGAGGGCATCAAGGGCGACGTCAACACGGACAGCTACCACACATGGCGCGACCGGCTGCGCGGCCGCAACTCGTCCAAAGTGGCGGAACAGGAGGAGGTGCTTTCCAATCCGGAAACGCCGATTCATCCGCTGCGCCTGTGCAAGGAAATCCGCGATTTCATCGATCGCGACGGCGTTCTCTGCGTCGATGGGCAGGAAATCCTGAATTTCGGGCGCCAGGCGATTCCCACCTTCACGGCGGGCCACCGCCTGAATTCGGGCTGTTTCGGGACGATGGGCGTGGGCCTGCCGTTCGGCGTCGGCGCGAAGGTGGCAAAGCCGGACAAGCAGGTCATCGTACTGCACGGCGATGGATCGTTCGGACTGAATGCGATGGAGTTCGACACGCTCGTGCGCCACGATTTGCCGATCACGGTGGTGATTAGCCTGAACGGCGGCTGGACGGCCGATCCCGACAAGTCGAAGCCGGGCCGCGATCTCGGCTATACGCGGTTCGATAAGATGGCGGAGGCGTTGGGCGGCGTCGGTGAATTCGTCGAGGATCCGAACGACATCGCCGCGGCGCTCGAACGGGCCGCCGCCGCGAACGCGGATGGCAAGCCGGCGCTGGTCAACGTCAAAACGGATTGGACGGCGCGCGCAACGACCACGGCCTTCTCGAACTATTCGACGTAAAGGCAGCCGGTCGGCGGCTCGCAAAGCGCCACTCCCATATTATGGGAGTGGCGGCCCTGGCTCATGCTTCGACAGGCTCAGCATGAGGTTTTGCGGTGTTGAAGCGGACTTGTGGTGTTGAATATTCTTCGATTAGGGCCTCATGCTGAGCCTGTCGAAGCATGCGGACCGCTGGACGCGATTTCGGTTGTTGTAAGTGAGCGGTATGAGACCGCCCATTCGGGTCTCTTCGGGCCGGTGTCTACAGCTCACCCTCGCCCAATTCCCGCTTATACCTCTGCCATCGTTTCACATAGTAATGGTAGGTGAAGCGGATCATCTCGATGTGGCGCTCATCGACTTGCCGAACCACCTTGCCGGGCGAGCCGAAGACCAGCGAGTTGTCGGGGATTTCCTTGCCTTCGGGAATGAGGCTGTTGGCGCCGATGATGCAGTGACTGCCGATTTTCGCGTTGTTCAGGATCACGCTGCCTATGCCGATCAGCGTGTCGTCCGCGATGACGCAGCCATGCAGCATGCACATATGGCCGACGCTCACATTGTTGCCCAGGGTGCAGGGAACGCCCGGGTCGGTGTGCAGCACGCACCCGTCCTGCACCTGCGTGTTCTCGCCGAGAATGATCGGTTCGTTGTCGCCGCGCAACACGCTGTTCCACCAAACGCTGGCGTTCTTTCCCAGGACAACGTCGCCAATCACATCCGCGCTCGGGGCGATCCAGTAGTTGTCGCCATCGGTTTGCGGGCGCTTGTCGCCAAGGGGGTATTTCATAAATCTCTCACTCCTGGTTGGTCGGGAAGATACTTACAGGATTTGAGGGCCGAAGCGCAAAGTTGACGTGAGGGGGACACCATCTGGGCGGAACGGCAGGCGCTTACCCGGCGCCGCCGCGCAAGGCTCCGGCTTCCACATTGCCCCACAAGACGCTGTGATTGTCCGGCAGCGGCCGGCTGTTCGGCATCGACAGCCAGATGCGGTAGAGCAGCCGGTCGAGGCCGTGTGTCGCGTCGTCCTCGAACGCCGTGCGGCTGTGATAGATGATGTGATTGTTGAGCAGTTGAATCTCGCCCGGTTCTATCGGCATTTCGAAGCACAATTGCTCGGCCAGCTCCTGCAGCAAATCCAGCGCCTCGATCTGTGCGCCGGTGAGCCGCGGGACTGCGTCGAATTGCTGCGCCTGTTCGATATAGGTGCGGGAATAATGGCTGGTGAAGAAGCCGTCGCGCGTGGCGAATATCGGCAAGGGATAGTGCAGCGCCTCGGCGCCGACTTCGTCGCCGACCGTGCTGCGGTGAAAATCGTCGTAGAGGATTGCCGCGAGGTCCGGACGCACCGCTTGCATCGCATCGTGGATCGCGACCGCGCTGACGATCCGGCTCAGGCCGCCGGCGCGCGCCTTGCGGATGCAGAACAAGGCGACGACATCGGCTCTGTCATTGTGCCAGCGCAGGGCGCCGCTCGAATCGACCCGCTTGCCGCCGCTGTCACGGATGTCGCGCATCAGGCCGCGGCCGCCGTTCTGGGCGACCGGTGTGCCGATATGGCAGGCAATGCCGAAATAAAGCCGGCGCAGTTGATCTTCCGAATACCGGTCGACGGGGATACCGGTGAACCGGACCACGCCGGGGCCGGTTTCCAGCGCGTCGGCGATGTCGGCAAGGAAGCCGGAAAGATCGGGCAGCGGGAAGGTGTCGCGCGTGATGTCGCGCCAGTCGAGGCCGCGTTGCGCGACGCCGGCGAGCGCCGCGTCGATTTCCGCCAGCGCGCGGCCGTCGATCGGATGCCGCCACGAGGTGTCTTCGCGAATGTCGCCGCCGCGCCACGCGGCGGCACCTCCAATGGGGCCGCCGATTGGTTTTCCGGTTTGTATCGTCATGCGGCTGCCTCCAGTAGAATGTGTAAGCACCGTGTTTGAACCCATCCTCGCACTTCGACAAGCTCAGTGTGAGGATGAAGGGTTGCAAATGCTGCCCTCATCCTGAGCCTGACGAAGGATGAGGCTAAACCAAAGCGTTGCGTTCATTGTTGGAACACTAAACCGTTACCGTGAACTCCTTCAGGATATCGTCCTTGACGGCGAGGCTGTGGCCCGGGCGTTCCGGTGCGATCGCCATGCCGTCCTTGATCTCGATCGGCTCGATCCAGAGATCGTCCAGCTCGTCCTGGTGCTCCAGGATCAAACCGTTCGGGATCGACGCCATGACCTGCAGGGAAATCTCGAAATAGCGGTGCGGCGCGATGGTCATGCCCCAGGTATCGGCGACCGCCGCGGTCTTGCGCATCTCGGTCAAGCCGCCGCGCACCACATCCGGCTGCAGGATCGACAGGCTGGGGTGCTCGAAGAACGGCCGCATGTCGTAGCGGGTGAAGTGGTTCTCGCCGCCGACCACGCGCAGGTCGAGCGCCTCGGCGATGCGGAAATAGCCCGCGAAATCTTCCGCGACCACCGGCTCCTCGATCCAGTATACGTCGAATTCCTCGAACTTCCGGCCGATCAGGATCGCATGATCGGCGGTCCAGCCCATGTTGATGTCGATCATGATGTCCACATCGGGACCGACCGCATCGCGCATGGTGCGCACATTGGCGACGTCGGTGTGCATGTCGTACATGTGTCCGGCCTGCATCTTGATCGCCTTGTAGCCGCGCGCGATGTAGCTGAGCGCCTTGTCGGCCATGCCATCGGCGCCGAGGCCACGCCAGCAGCCGCTGCCATAGATCGGCACTTGCGCGCGGTAATGACCCCACAGCCGGTGCAGCGGCAGGCCGGTGTGCTTGCCGACCACGTCCCACAGCGCCACGTCGAGGATCGACATCGCCAGCATGGTGATGCCCATGCGACCGGTGGTGTAGGTCTGCTTGAACAGGTCGCGCCAGATGCCTTCTGCCTCGGTCGCCTGCCGGCCGATCACCAGCGGCGCGATCATCTCCTTCAGACAGGATTGCAGGGTCAGGACGCCCGGCTTGCGCAGGAAGATGTATCCCAAACCGGTGATGCCGGAGTCGGTTTCCACCTCGACCAGCAGAAACTCGCGCTGCCCGTCGAAATCGGCGGCCATGCGCGGCATCACCTTGTACGGCATGCGCAGCAGAGTTGTTTTCACGTCGCGGATGATCATCATAGGAACCCTTGCATGGCCACGCGCCGCCGGCCGACGATGGCGGTTACCCTGAAGCGGAGCACAGCTTTACGGGGACCGCAAGTCCGGGCCGCCGGTGCGCATAGTGAATTTCAATACAGGAGACTTGCCCCATGCGCGTGATGGCGACATTGGCGGAAAAAACCTTGAACACGGCCGGCGCGGTGGCGGCCAAATTCGAGGCGGAAGGGTATGACGGGATCAAGACGTCGGAACTGCAGCACGATCCGTTTCTGCCGCTCGCCGTTGCCGCGACGCACACGTCCAAGACCGAACTTGCCACCGGCATCACCATCGCGTTCGCGCGCAGCCCGATGGTCGTCGCCAACATGTCGCATGACATTCAGACGGCATCGGGCGGGCGCTTCGTGCTGGGGCTGGGCAGCCAAGTCAAAGGCCATAACGAGCGCCGCTTCAGCGTGCCGTGGTCCGCGCCGGCGCCGCGGCTGCGTGAATACGTCGAGGCGCTGCGCGCCATCTGGTCGAGCTGGGAATACGGCGACAAGCTGAACTACGTGGGCGAACACTACCGCTTCACCTTGATGACGCCCGTGTTCACGCCGCCGAAGACCGGGCACGGGCTGATCCCGGT
>CAYYBI010000215.1:0-2693 GCA_964469835.1 uncultured Rhodospirillaceae bacterium | reverse complement strand
TCGGACGGGCCGATGAAAATTCCATCGACGCCCTTCACCTTGGCGATTTCGGGAATGTTATCGACCGCCTCGACGGTTTCGCATTGGACGATCACGCAGATCTCCCGGTGCGCGGTCTTGTAGTAATCCTTGATCTTGCCGAATCCGTTCATGCGGGCGAGCGACATCACGCCGCGGATACCGCCCTGGTCGGGATACCGCGTGGAGGCGACCGCCAGCTCCGCTTCCTCGGCGTTCTGGATCATCGGGAACAGCAGGGTCTGGGCGCCGACGTCGAGGATTCGCTTGACGATCACCGGGTCGTTCCACGGCACCCGCACCATCGGCTCCACATTGCCCGGCTGGATCACCTGAAGCTGCAACAGGACATCGACCAGCTCATTCGGGGAGTGTTCCATGTCGACGACGATCCAGTCGTAGCCGGCATGGGTCAGCATCTCGGCAACGACGGTGCTGCGCAGGCCGCTCCACAGGCCGATCTGTCGTTCGCCCTTTTTGATCGCGCGTTTGAACTTGTTTCTTCTGAGTTTCATGGAGGTGAGGCTTTCTGTTCTGAGAATGTGATTCTAATTCGAACACTCCCTAGCCCGTTGCTTTTGGGGGCTTGGAAGTGCGATTTCTGTTCGATGAGGCTCTGCGCCCGAATTCGCAATTGGCCGATTGCCCTCAATGAACCTCGGGTTCGGGCAGCAGTTCGCTCGATTGCAGGAAGTCGAAATCGCAGCCTTTGTCCGCCTGCTGGATGTGTTGCGTGAACATCCAGCCATATCCCCGCGGATAGTGTGGTTTCGGTTGCGTCCAAGCCGCGCGGCGCTTTGCCAGTTCGTCCTCGCTGACCTGAAGATTGAGCGTGCGGCCGAAGATATCGAGTTCGATCATGTCGCCGTCCTGCACCAATGCCAACGGTCCGCCAACGAAGGATTCCGGCGCTACGTGAAGAATGCAGGTCCCGTAGGAGGTGCCGCTCATGCGGGCGTCGGAAATCCGCACCATGTCGCGCACGCCCTGCACCAGGAGCTTTTTCGGGATCGGGATCATGCCCCATTCGGGCATGCCGGGACCGCCGACGGGTCCAGCATTGCGCATCACCAGCACCGAATCCGCGGTGACGTCGAGATCGCCCGTGTCGATCCGGGCCAACATCTCGCGATGGTTTTCGAAAACCACCGCCGGACCAGTATGCTTGTGCAGCTTGGGATCGGCGGCGGTGTGTTTGATGACCGCGCCGTCCGGCGCCAGGTTGCCGCGCAATACCACTAGGCCGCCTTCGGTCGACATCGGGTTATCCAAGGTGCGGATCACCTCGTCATTGTAGACGCCGGCGCCTTCCAGGTTGGCGCCCAGGGTCTTGCCGTTGACCGTCATGCAGTCGAGATGGAGGTTTTTGGACAGCCGGTTCAACAGCCCGCGCAACCCGCCCGCATAGTAGAAATCCTCCATCAGGAAGCGGCCCGACGGACGGGTATCGGCCAGCACCGGCGTGGTGCGCGACAGGGAGTCGAGCAGGTCGAGGTCGATCTCATTACCGTTCCGCGCGGCGATGGCGAGGATGTGGATCGCCGCATTGGTCGAGCCGCCCAGCGTCATCACCGTGACGATGGCGTTTTCGATTGCCTTCGGGGTCATGATTTCGCGCGGTTTGAGGTCTTCCCACACCATGTCGACGATACGCTTGCCGCTGGCGGTCGCCATGCGCGGATGATTGGAATCCGGGGCGGGAATGCTGGCCGCGCCCGGTAGGGACATGCCGAGCACTTCGGCGACAGAGGTCATCGTCGAGGCTGTTCCCATGGTCATGCAATGGCCGGGCGAGCGGGCGATGCCGTTCTCGATCTCCTCCCAGTCCTGCTGGGTGATCGTGCCGGCGCGCAGTTCGGACCAGTACTTCCAGGTATCGGTGCCGCTGCCCAGCGCCTCGCCATGCCAGTTGCCGCGCAGCATCGGCCCGGCGGGTACGAAGATCGCGGGGATGTTCATGCTCGCCGCCGCCATGAGCAGCGCCGGCGTGGTCTTGTCGCAGCCGCCCATCAGCACCGCGCCGTCCATCGGGTGGCTGCGCAGCAGCTCCTCGGCCTCCATCGCCAGCATGTTGCGGTAGAGCATGGTCGACGGCTTGACGATCGGCTCCGACAGCGACATCGCCGGCAATTCGACCGGGAAGCCGCCCGCCTGCCAGACACCGCGTTTGACCTCCTCGGCGCGCTGCTTGAAATGCGCGTGGCACTGATTGATCTCGCTCCAGGTATTGATCACCGCGATCACCGGCTTGCCGGCGAAATCGTCGTTCGCGAAGCCCATCTGCTTGGTGCGCGACCGGTGGCCGAAGCCGTTCAGGTCGTTGATGCCGTACCATTGATGGCTGCGCAGCTCTTCCGGTTTCTTGCGTTTCCTGGAACCCGCCATGTGTCCTCCCCATGCCGCCGCGAGACGCCGGCGATTGCTATTGTGCACGTTTGATTTTGATAAGCGCCGCTACGGTATGCGGGGGCCCAAGGCGCTGTCAACGAAAGGGCAGCATTAGCGTCCCGTGCGTTTGCGCCATTCCGCGAAGGCGGTTTTGGTCTCATCCGTGGTGGCGGGGTAGAGGCCGATCACGGAGCTACCGGCGTTGACCTGTTCGGTGACGAAATCCTCGAACGCGGTCATCTCGGTCGCTTCTTGCGCGATGTCATCGGCCATGTGCAGGGGGATGA
>CAYYBI010000214.1:0-4726 GCA_964469835.1 uncultured Rhodospirillaceae bacterium | reverse complement strand
TTGCGTGCCGGCTATCCGACTGACGTGGGGCACGCGCGTGTTGCAAAAGCGTGGATGCGCCTGAAAGCGTTCGACCGGGCATCGATGGCCATCCTGGAAATCGCTAACGCTGGGCGGCGCGCGCGCTTGCTGTGGCTGTTGAGCGATGCCTATTTGGTTGCCGGCGATATCGGGGCGGCCCGGTTGATCGAAATAGAGGCGATGGCCGCCACGATTTCAGTTAAGAACGGCTACGATCGCACGGCAATCCAGAGTGACAATGCGCTGCGTTTGGGCCGCCGCGGGTACTCGGTGGCAGCACGCAGCGTGTTTGCCATGGCATTGGCCAATGGGCGCAATATCAAGACGCCCTGGTGGCGCGCCCGTGCCTTCGCGCGCCTCGCCTCGGCCTTGGGCGCATTGGAACGATTGGGCATTCGACCATAGATTTTTGGACGGTGCGGTGCGCGCAGGTGATTTCGGCATTCGATCCGCGACAATTACCCCTATATCCTGAAATGTACGGGCCGCGTTATGGTGCGGGGGATCGGATGACGGCGAGGTAAGTGCGTATGAAGTGTCTTGGACGGTCGGCAATTCTTGTGTCGCTGCTCGTGGTTGCGGCGTGCGCTACCCCCGAGTACCGCTGGATTAAGCAGGGTGTCGATCAAAAGACCTTTGCGGGGGATAGGGATACTTGCGTCAAATACGTCAACGACGAATTCAACCCGTATTACGACTATGGCCCGATATATGGATATCAGTCGGTCTCGTCGCAGATCATGTATCGCAGCATGGCGGCGGAGGAAATGTTTCGCGCGTGCATGTACGGAAAGGGGTATGCAAGGATCACAATTCAGCCCGACGAGGCCAAGAAAAAGTAATCGCCGAACGGGCGGCTAACCCCCGGCCGGACCATCGTCGGCGGTGAGTTCGGTCACCCGTTCGAGGATCTTGGAAAGCGCCGGCTCTTCAATGCCCTGTTGGTGTAATGATTTGAGTGTTTCCGCGAGGTATTCCCGGCAACTGCCAAATTTCCCGGTCGCCTGTGCGATCAGGCGGGCGGCCGCGTCCGTTGTGGTCGGCTCGGCGAATTGGGGGTGGTTCGTGTCGGTAACGAAGCAGATGGCGGTGACGGGGCCGCCAGCGTCGCAATTGACGGGCAACCATTCCGGCCGGTAAATACCGGTGTACATTTCCCGATCCCAGATTGCGGCGAGATCGTCGTCCAGACGATTCGAATTCAGGCGGTAGAGCAACCCTCGGCATTCTTTCCCCGCCGTCAAGTCCCCGGCTGCCAAGCCGAGTGCGAGGCCGGGCTTTTCCGGCGTCCCGCGCGCATGTGCGGTCCAAACATTAAGCGCGCGCCGGTATCCGGCAAGCGTGCCGACGCGGGTTTCGGCCGGCTCGAACGCCGGATTCCACATCAGCGACCCATAGGTGAACAGCCATACTGCGTCACGATCCGTCGACGCCGCAAAAAAGCGATGCAGGCTTGCGCGGCGTATGGCATCGCTGAGCGGTGGAAAGGGACCGATCGGGAAACGCGGCATATCTATGGTTTTCGATCAAGGGCGAGCGTCATTGATCTTTAACGCGAACTTTAACGCGTATTTGGAATAGCGTAACGGAATGCGCACACTGCCTGTTGGTAGTTCTATATAATGACTTAATATCAATGGGGTAATTAATATTATGCGGATGGAAATTCTCCGGGATGTAGACTGATTTCGGAAAATTTGCGGTAATTGAATTCAATACGGGTTGTGCTGCGCAGTTTTTCAATCGTAAGTTATATAATCTGACTGTATTCATATTGTTGAACCCCATTCATATCAAATAATTCGCTCTGTGGCTCTCGCCGCCTCGTAAAATGGATTCAGGTTTATGCCGTCGGGAAATTTCAATTTTATGATGCCAGCGGATTGTAGTACGAGAGCGCGCGATCTCTTTACCTACTGGCAGTCGGTCCATCCGGAGTCAGGGCTTCCGGGCCGGCAGCATATCAATCCGGCGGATATCGTGCCGCTGTTGCCAGATGTCTGGCTGTTGGATGTGCAGCGTGCGCCCCTGCGGTTCCGGTATCGGCTGATCGGCACGAGACTTGCCGAATTCTATGGCGTCGACCACACCGGGAAATGGCTGGACGAGGTTTTCCCGCAATTCGTCGGTTCGGAAACGCATTCGGATTGCGAAGCGATTGTTGCGGACGGACAACCGCGGTGGCGCCGCGGCAAACCGTATCTGAATTACGAGGAAGATTTTTATCAGCTCGAACGGATATTCCTGCCGCTGGCGGCGAACGGGACCGATGTCGATATGCTATTTTGCCTCACCGTGTTTTTCGACACGGAGGGTTCGGCACACTGATCCACGCCGCCGGGACTTGCCGCACGTTGGCGCTTTCCGCACAATACGGTCGATTATTGCCTCGATACCGACAATCGGGAGAGCATCCGTTGCCAAACATTTCCATCGATACGCCGGAAGGCGATGCGTTTCAGGCGTACATGGCGGTACCCGACACGGTGCCCGCGCCGGCCATCATCCTGCTGCAGGAAGTGTACGGGGTGAACCGCTTCATGCAGCGGATCGCCGATTACTGGGCGGGGCAGGGCTTTCTCGCCATTTGCCCTGACATTTATTGGCGCATCGAGCCCGGCATCGTTCTCGACCCGGAAACCCCCGGCCATCGCGAACAAGCCCTGGCGGCGGGGCAGAAGCTCGATATCGACCAGGCGGTTGTAGACATCGGCGCTACCATCGATCAGGTGCGCGCCCTGCCGGACTGCAACGGCAAGGTGGCGACGTCGGGATACTGCCTTGGCGGCAAGCTCGCCTACCTCGTCGGCACGCGCGGCAAGGCGGACTGCAATGTCAGCTACTACGGCGTCGGCATCGAAAACTTTCTAGATGAGGCGACCAACCTGAAGACGCCGCTGCTGCTGCATATCGGCGGCGCCGATCCGTGGACGCCGCCGGAGGTCAGAAAACAACTCGACGGCGTGCTCAGCGGCTTCATCCATGTGTCGAGCTATGTCTACGACAACACCGACCACGCCTTTGCCCGCGAGGGCGCGACCTCCGACGTGCCGGAGATGCGCGAACTGGCAAACGGCCGGACGCGGGATTTCCTGCACAAGCATATGGGGTGATGCGGAGTCGTTCGAAATCGGCGTTGCGAACGGTCTTTGAGCATTGCTGGAGGAATGAATTGTTACGTTTTGAGGGAGTGGGGACCTAATGACGGTCAGCTTGGGATATCTGTTGCCGACGCGCGAGCGGGTCATGGCGGGGCAGCACGGGACGGGGCCGATCTTGGCGCTTGCGGACCGGGCGGCGGATTTGGGGTTCGACTCGGTCTGGATCGGAGATTCGCTGCTGGCGAAACCACGGCACGATCCGCTGACGCTGTGCGCCGCCATTGCCGCCCGGACGCCGAAAATTCAGGTCGGCACCGCGGTGCTGCTTTCCGCCATGCGCAACCCGGTGCTGCTCGCCCATCAGGTAGCGACGCTGGACCAGATCAGCGAGGGAAGATTCATTCTCGGCGTCGGTATCGCCAACAAGCAGCCGGAAACCCAGGCGGAATTCAAGGCCGCCGGTGTGACGTTCGAAAAGCGGATCGGCACGATGATGGAAGGGCTGCGCCTCTGCAAGGCGCTGTGGACCGGCGAGAAGGTCAATTGGGACGGCCGCTGGACGGTCCGGGACGGCGTGCTGGGACCGCTGCCGTGGCGCAAGGGCGGGCCGCCAATCTGGGGCGGCGGCAGCGCGCCGGGGGCGCTCCGCCGCGCGGGCCGCGATTTCGACGGCTGGTTCCCGTCCGGCCCGGCGGACCCGGCGGTCTGGGCCAGGAACTGGGCCGAGGTGCACCGCCACGCGGAAGAGGCCGGCCGCGATCCCGGGGCGATCACTGGTGCGGCGTATCTAACGCTCTCGATCGACGACGACGCGGCGCGGGCGAATACCCGGTTGGACGCCTTCCTGGAGCAATATTACGGGCAATCCGCCACGGTGCTGCGCGGGTATCAGGGATGCTTCGCGGGGTCGCGAGCCGAAGCGGTGGCGTGGTTGCGGGCTTTCGTCGAGGGCGGCGCCACGCATCTGGTGCTGCGATTCACCGGCGACCATGAACGCAACATGGAGACCGCTGCGTCGATGCGGGCAGAGATTTCCGGGTGAGGAAATCTTTCATTTTTTCCGGGTGTTCCCCGGTTGCCTGCCTTTCTTGGGAACTGTACCGTAGCGCCGACGTTCATGGGATGAAACGGTCGGCGCGGCAGATACCACCAGCGTGGCTTCCCCCCCGGTTTTGTGCCCCGGCCCCTTAGCCAAGGAGTTCCCACTATGCCTGATAGCGGTCCCACAAATTCACGCATCGTTGCAGCCTATCGCGAGAAGACCCCCGGATCGGCGAAACTCGCGGAATCCGCCGGCGATGTTTTCCCCAGCGGGCTGACCCATGACTCGCGCAAGCTCGACCCCTATTGCCTCTATGTGGAGCGCGCCCAGGGGTCGCATAAGTGGGATGTGGACGGGAACGAATATATCGATTTCTTCGGCGGCCACGGCGCGCTGCTGCTCGGTCATAACCATCCGGCAGTCACCGAGGCGGTGCATAGCCAACTCAACAAGGGCACTCATTACGGTTCCGGCCATGAATTGGAGGTGCGCTGGGGCGATCTGGTGAAGACGCTGATCCCGTGTGCGGAGAAGGTGCGGTTCACCGGGTCGGGCACCGAAG
>CAYYBI010000213.1:0-5913 GCA_964469835.1 uncultured Rhodospirillaceae bacterium | reverse complement strand
CCTGAATGACGTTGCCATTGCCGTTGTTCTGCTGCACCGACGCCAATCCGAGGAAGTTTTGGAAAGCCGCGCCGTTAATCGTGTTGACCCGTTCGCCGGTAGTAATTTGGTCGGGAGCGGTTCCGGAGACGAAGTTTCGGTCCGTCGTTTCATTGTCACTAACCGTTCCCGATACACGCACCTTTTGCGTGGTGTCTTCGTGGCCCTGGCCATTCTGCCCATACGGGTCGGCGCCAAGATTGGCAGACACCACATCGCCGATCCCCATGACGTTGCCGTCGCCGTTGTTCTGCTGAACATCGAACACGCCTTCAACGTCTTGGTAGGCATTGGTGATCAGGTTGGTTCGCACGGCTTCCTCAAGCGGATTAAGCCGCGGAACATCGGAATAATTCCCGTTTTCCGAAACGCCCTTGATCCACAGGTTCTGCGTGATGTTGTCGTTATTGTCATCGGCCGTACTCACCAGAACATTGCTCGCCACGCCGATGGCGTTGTTGTTGCCGTTGTTCTGCTGGTCATGGCTGATGCCGAGCGCGTTGTTGCTGTAATCACCATTCATAGTATTGACACGCCGGGAGCCGGCATCGGTGGTGGTCCCTCTGGCAAATTCCCCATCGACAGTCTGATTCATGGTTTTATGGGCAGGGTTCATCATTTGGATAACCCACGCATTCTGCGTACTGTCAGCCGCGAACGCGGCGCCCGACGCTGCCCCGATGAGCAACACGGCCGAGGCCGAGCCTAGAAGTTTGGTTCTGAACGACATCGCTTTAGAGCTCCTCTCCACTAATGTCTTATTGACGTAATCCCCCACTCCGCCACCCGAGGGCTTGACCGAAGCAGCCCGGCCTCACGTTTGCGAAAAAACCCGCTAACGAAAAACCATTAATCAAAGAGGAGCAAAGAGTGTGCCAAACGATCAGTTCGCCAAAATTCGGAACAACTAATTGATATTATGAAATAATTTTTTAACGCTAGAGCGAGCAGAGTGTAAATCTGCCGCTTTCAGGTGTTAATCATTACTGTAAAATATTAAGGCATTTACACTCGCGCGGGACGCCGGCAACGGTCATCAGCGCGGCTTCCGGGAACCTTTTCCAGCGGCGCTTATTTCCCGATAAATGGCAATCAGAGTCGGACCGTCTGGAAGGCCCGTGTTGGATAATTTCCGCTTTTTTTGGTACGCCGAGATTGCCGCCGACGTCCCTTTGCCGAACTTGCCGTCGATCTTGCCCGAATACAGGCCCTGTTGCTTCAGGACCTCTTGGACCCGTCGGATCGTTTCCACAAAAACGCGGAGCTTTCTTTTGCCGGCGGACACCTGCACTTCGGGCGACCGCTTTTCGATCCGGAATCTATGCAATTCCCGCGTCACCGCGTAGACGGCCGAGACGAAATTACTCTTCTGGTTCGTCCGACAGAAATTGGCAAGCATCGCCGCCACTGCCGAAATATCGAAGTTTGCCGCCGCGTCATAGGTATCGGCGGCAAACTGATTATAGGAGGTCACATAACCGTTCGCCCAGGTGCGGAAGGCAACATATGCGGCCGACCTGGCTTTTCGCTCCTTCAGATACCGCGCGCAGGATTGGCTGCCAAAGCCACGAACATAATAATTGCCGGCCGCATCGCCCGCATGGACCGATGGGGCCGCGCCGCAGATTGATACGGCAATGACAAATAGCGCGAGAACCCTCGTAATCACGACTATGACCTTTCCACTAACCCTGTTGCGAATGAAATCACCACCGTCGGTGACGTCTAGCGCCCGCCGCCGACCGATACTCGGTTCGAAACAGTCGACCCCGTACCGCTACCCGCGGAAATCTTTCCGCCTTTGGGCTGGCCCAACTCATCAAACAAGATTACCGAGATATCTCGCCGTTCCGTATTCTTCGGAACTGTTTGCTGACCAAGCCCAAAACCCGATACCGACCCGAGAGATTCTTCATCAAGGCCAGCCGATGCACGAAACCCCGTTACGACTTCGGCGGCAGCCAGGCGAGGACCTAGATCCGCAGCCGAAGCGAAGCCCGCCGCGCCAAAAACCATGATCGCTGATATTGCAGCAATCTGCGTCAGACGTATTGGCACCACATACCCTCCGAAAATAACCTTGCCCACACCACTTTTGTGCATTTAAAGCAATATGTATGCCTAAATTGCGTAACCTGCTCCGCGCGTCTAACACCTTTCAAATTATTAACAATCCAAATCCATAACCGCTCACGAAGCGCCCTGTCATACCCCGATGGTGTTAACGTTGCACTGTCAAGTTTACAATCTCATTACAGCGAGTGATGCCAATAGCCAACGGGCGAAAATCCGGGAGCCCCACGAATGCACAAAGGCATGCACCAAATCGAGACAGTTGCATCAAGCCATTTAAATTACGCACAAAAATGCGCCTATTGAGTTTCGAAACACGCCGCCATAGAAGCATTACCACCTTTGAGTGTTTGGGATTGACCCACAAATTTTGCATGAAATTGATACAATGTCCTTTGCGTTCGACCATATCGGATTCCAATGCGGGCTGCGCGCATCAACCGGAGAATTTCCATTTCGTCATCCATGAGATTGAAGGCGTTGCGCCCGTCGGGGATCTGGTTCCGCGGCACATTCACGCGGACTGCCGGCGACGCGCCTCGGTCGGGCGGATTGTACTCGCTCATTCGTGCCGTGGCATTCAGCATCGTCGGCGTGACATTGGTCGGCTGCTCGAATAGTGACACATCAATTAAGACCTCCGCCGGCTATCCGCCCGTAAAGTTGAACCCTACCGATCTGCCTACCTATGCGGTCGGCGATCGTTTTACCTTCAACAACCCCGACGAAACTTGGACGATTGTTGGCATTCGCGAGGGCCTGATAAAATGGCGAAGCTCCCTTAAGGCTGAGAAGATCACAGTCTTCGACCCTGTTCTTCCCCCGATCGTATGGAGCAAAGCAGATAGCACAGGTGGATCCGAACGCCTCACGGCATGGGACAAGAGTTTGTTCCCTCTCAAAAATGGTCAAAAAATTGCCTTCAAAACAACGGTGCAACGCAAAGGGACAGCGACTCTCATAGCTTATACTTGGAAGTGTTATTCCGGCGGTCCACGCAAAGTGGATATCCAGGCCGGCGAGTTTCCAGCCTATCCGGTATTTTGCCGGCGAAGCGATGGCCTAACCCGCCAGTCCTTTTATGCACCGGACGTCAATGGGCCATTGATGATAACGACCCGTAAACGGCCGGCACCGGCAATCATAAGAGAGCTGATCGAATTCCAGCGAGGCACCGGCCCGCGCATCGCCGCGACCGAATTCGACAATTTTCCAAAGGGATGGGCATTCGCCGCTTTGGACCCCAGTGCCCGAGCCCGCGTCGGACGACCAGTGCGTTCACGGGTCGCTACTGCGAGCAAGGCCAAGAACACCGCGACGCCGACTTCTTCAGGACCTCGGTCAGTCACATCAGCTGCCTCCTCGCCTCCGCCCCCAATGCCGGCGCCTCTTAAAAATCTGCCGCCGAAATCCGCGGTCGCCCGGTCGCCCGTTCAAGAAGCACTCACAACGGTTGCCATTGGCCCTCCGCAATCGCCAATCATCTCCAAATCGAAGGCCAACCGATCGCCTCGCCCCAACCGAACGCGACCCGCATCACGTCCGGCGGCGAATGCCGGTAAGAGAGCACAAGTCGCCCAATCCGCGCCCCCCGCACTGCCGTCGATTCAACCTCCTGCTTCGGTTTTTGGTCGCAGAACGGCGCCACCGCCACCGGTAATTGCGCTGCCGACACTCACGAGGGAACCAAACAAGGCGTCATCGGCGACTACAACGAAACGATCAGCCGATAGAATCCAGAAACGACCGACACGTAAATCGTCCGGCGCCGCCTTCGGTGTGCAGCTCGGCTCTTACGGAAAACCCGAAATGGCGAATGCTGGTTGGAAGGTCTTGAGGCGGCAATACGGTCCTCTGCTGGAGAATTGGGACCACTTGGTCAAGCGCGTGGACCTGGGATCGTCGCGGGGTAAATTTTATCGCCTGATCGCGGGTCCAGCTCGTTCTCGGACAAGCGCCGAAGCGCTGTGCTCCGCGATCAAGGCGCGTGGCAAATCATGCCTGGTGCGTTCCATTAAGAACTGATCGAACAGCTCAAACGCCCCACCAAATCGCTAGCCGTTGGCATCCAAATCGCCCGCAGCGTGTCTCGCCGCAATCAGTTCGACGCTCGATTGACGGCATTCACTCATCAGCAAACATATCGCTTATGACCCATTGCGTGGATTGCCCGCCGGCTTCCATTGTCGGGCTAACCGCTCAGCCTTGGTTCGCTCCTCCGACGTCAAATCTTCGGAAATATTATCGCGTTTTTTTGCAGCATCTTTGTATCCGCGACCGGCGGCCAGATTGTACCACATGTGCGCCTGCACATTGTCGGTTGGTACGCCGCGGCCATTCTCATACATGTAACCGAGGTTCCACTGCGCTGCGGCGAGGCCCTGTACCGCCGCCTTACGGAACCATTTCACCGCTTCATCATCGTTTTCCGATATCCCCTTCCCCTTGCGATACAAGATTCCCAAATTCGACTGGGCTCGTGGAAGGCCTTGGTCTGCCGCCTTGCGATACCAAATCACCGCCTTTGCGGTGTCTTGCGGAACACCCAGTCCATGTTCATACATGAAGCCAAGGTTTGACTGTGCCGCTGCATGGCCCTGCGCCGCGGCCTTGTGGTACCATTTTGCGGCCTCAGCGTCATTGCGCGGCACCCCCTTACCCTTGTGATGCATGACGCCCAGATTGGCCCAAGCAAAGACATGGGCCTGCGCGGCCGCCTTTCGATACCACCGCACAGCTGCAACATCATCCTGCTTCACACCCAAGCCCTTCTCATACATGACGCCGAGATTCACCTGCGCCCCAGCGAACCCCTGATCCGCGGCCTTGCGGTACCATGCCGCCGCCCGGGCATCGTCCCGCGGCACCTCCTTGCCGGAGGCGTATAGCAGGCCGAGGTTATATTGTGCGGCTGCCTCTCCATTTTCAGCCAGTGGCAGCCACGCCTTCAAGCCCGCGGCCGCACTCCGCGACGTGGGTTTGCGCAACGTTGGTTTCCGAACGAGCCCGGGCTCAGCCTTCGCAACCGCCTGCGGTGCTTTTCTATCCGCCGCCTTGGTCCTGACGCTGCCCCTAGGCCCCAATTTGGATAAGGCAACGCGGTCACCTTGCACCGCAGCCTTGCGGTACCACCCCACAGCCTTGTCGGCATTCCGCGGCACACCGAAGCCATTCTCGTACATGACGCCAAGGTTCGACTGGGCCGCGGCAAGACCCTGCGCCGCCGCCTTTCGGTATAATTTCACCGCCTCGCCATCGTTTCGCGCGACCCCCTTGCCCTTGTGATACATAACACCCAAGTTCGACTGCGCAATCGCAAATCCCTGCGCGGCGGCCTTACCATACCAGCGCAAGGCGGCAACGTTATTCTGCTGTACGCCCAGACCGTTTTCGTACATCACCCCAAGGTTGGATTGCGCCCTGGCGAACCCCTGTTCCGCCGCTTTTCGATACCACTTCACCGCTTCGGCATCGTCCTGCGGCACACCTTTGCCCTTGCGGTACATTACTCCGAGGTTGGATTGAGCCCTGGCGAATCCACGCTCCGCCGCCTTGCGGTACCATGCTGCAGACTCGGCGGAATTCGCCGCCACTCCGTGGCCCATCTCATACATAAAACCGAGATTTGACTGCGCTTCGACGGAATCTTGCGCCGCAGCCTTGCGGTACCACTTAACCGCCTCAGCGGCGTCGCGCAGCACGCCTTTGCCGTGATAGTACATCGCAGCAAGGCTCGATTGGGCTTCAGGAAGCCCTTGCTCAGCAGCCTTGCGGTACCACTTCGCCGCCTCGGTGTCGTTC
>CAYYBI010000212.1:0-8157 GCA_964469835.1 uncultured Rhodospirillaceae bacterium | reverse complement strand
GGTCGGGTCCTGGGGTTGAACGGGCATTTGGAAGTGTCCGGCAGCTACCGCACCTTGCCGGATTTCGACAAGGTCGCGATTAAGATCAGGGGAGTGGACGGCGTTCTGTCGGTAACGCCGCTGGTCGAAGGGCAGGTTCTGGCGACCGCCAACGGCGTTGCATCCGGTGCGTTGGTGCGGGGTATCCGGTCCGAAGATTTTCTCGGCCGGCCGCTGCTCGCGGACAGCATCGAATCCGGCACGCTGAACGGATTTAACGAAGGCGCCAGAATCGTTGTCGGCAGCCGATTTGCCCGCCGGTATGGATTGCGCGTGAATAGCAAGATCAAGCTGATCTCACCGGAAGGGACCAGTACACCCTTCGGCACGTTACCGCGGACCAAGTCCTACCGCGTGGCGGCAATTTTTGAAGTCGGCATGTCGGAGTACGACAATCGGTTTATCTTCATGCCATTGGCGGCGGCGCAAATTTTCTTCCGGCACAAGGACAGCGTGTCCAAGCTGGAGGTCATGGTCGACAATGCGGATCGGGTCGACGAGGTGGGGCCGGCTATATCCCGGACGCTGGGACCGGCGTTTCGCATACGCGACTGGCAGCAGGTAAATTCGAGTTTCTTTACGGCGCTCAAGGTTGAGCGGAACGTGATGTTTCTGATCCTAACCCTGATCATTCTGGTGGCGGCCTTCAACATAATTTCCAGCCAGGTCATGCTTGTGCAGGATAAGGGCAAGGGCATCGCCATCCTTCGCACGATTGGGGCGACGCGGGGCATGATCATGCGGATATTCTTTGTTACGGGCGCCAGTGTCGGCGTAATCGGCACGGTTTTGGGGGCGGTACTGGGGATCGCCTTCGCCCGCAACATCGAAACGATCCGCCAGACGATTCAGCAATTCGTCGGTACCGACCTGTTCCAGGCAGAGATATATTTCCTGTCGCAGCTGCCGGCGAAGATCGACCGGACCGAAGTGATCCTGGTGGTTGTCATGGCATTGACCCTGTCGTTCCTGGCGTCGATTTATCCCGCGTGGAAGGCGGCGCGGCTCGATCCGGTCGAGGTGTTGCGCTATGAGTGACGGCGCGATTCTGAAACTGGACGCGGTTGTCCGCACCTACCGGCAGGCCGGTGAATCGCTGGAGGTGCTGCGCGGCGTCAGTCTTGAAGTCATGGGGGGTGAATTGATTGCCCTGGTGGGGCCGTCCGGCGCGGGTAAATCGAGCCTGCTCCATCTCGCCGGATTGCTCGAACGTCCCGATGGCGGGGAAATTTTCATCGAGGGCAAGCCCTGCGGGAAAATGTCCGACGACAAGCGGACCGGGCTGCGGCGGCGTGACATTGGATTCGTATACCAGTTCCATCACCTGATGCCCGAGTTCTCCGCCCTGGAAAACGTCATGATCCCGCAGATGATCAACCGGACGGGCAAATGGGCGGCGCGCAGGCATGCGCGAGCGCTGCTCGAACTGGTCGGACTGCAGGACCGGATGAAACATCGTCCGGCGCGCCTGTCGGGCGGCGAGCAGCAACGCGTTGCGATCGCCCGCGCCGTGGCAAACCGCCCACTGTTACTGTTGGCGGACGAACCGACGGGCAATCTCGATCACAAGACCGCGGATGACGTGTTTGACATGATGAAAGGCTTCGTCCACGAAGCCGGTATCGCCGCGCTGGTCGCGACGCATAATCTCGCCCTGGCCGCCCGCATGGACCGGGTGGTGCGGCTCGAAGACGGTTTCCTGCTGGAAGGCGCCGCCTGATCACAGATCGTTACGGATTGGGAGCACGAAACACATGCGTATCGGTGTTGCTATTCCCCAAACCCGCATCGGCACGGACCCCGTCGCGGTTCGCGATTTTGCGCAAGCCGCGGAAGCGCTCGGCTACAGCCATATATTGGCCTACGATCATGTGCTTGGCGCCAACCGGAAGACCCATACGGACCTATTGGGACCCTACAGCCATGAGGATGCGTTCTACGAACCCTTCACGCTGTTCGCCTATCTGGCGGGGGTAACGGAGAGGATAGGCTTCGCCACGGGTGTCATTATCCTAGGCCAGCGCCAGACCGTGCTGGTGGCGAAGCAGGCGGCGGTGGTCGACGTGCTTAGCGGCGGCCGGTTGCGCCTCGGCATTGGCATCTGCTGGAACCCCGTCGAGTATGCGGCGCTGGGCGAAGATTTCGGCAATCGTGGCCGAAGGTCAGAAGAGCAGGTCGCCGTGCTGCGGGCCCTGTGGACGGAAGAGCTGATCGATTTCGAGGGAAAATGGCACCGGATCCGCGACGCCGGATTGAACCCGCTGCCGGTGCAGCGGCCAATCCCGCTTTGGTTCGGCGGCCATGCGGACCGGGTGCTGGAGCGGACGGCGCGGCTCGGCGATGGCTGGATGCAGATCTTCTACCCGCCGGATGACACGTTCGAACGCAAACGTGCGCGGCTGTACCAGCATGCGGAGGCGGCCGGCCGCGATCCGGCATCGATCCCAATCGAAAGCTGGGTCTCGATCGGTAGGGACGGCCCGGATGACTGGCGCGCGGAAGCCGAGCGCTGGCGCGACCTCGGTGTGCGATGCTTGACCGTCAACACCGAGTTCCATCACACCCATCATGTGCGCGCCGATCTGAACACCCTCGACGATCATCTGCGGGTGATCGAGGGCTATAGGGATTCAGTTGCCGATTTGTGTTGATCGGTCCAATTCCGATATTTGAGAATTTCTATCGCGGAGTTGCCAGGTTTTGGGACCGAAGCATGATAGCGAAAACACTGCAGAAACCCTGGGTTTTATTAATACTTGCCCTGGCCATTCTGACTGGGCTGGTCTGGTTCATTTCACACGGGTATTCAACCGCAATTTCTGACTCCGTCCAATCGCGGTATCCGTTGGGTAGCCAATTCGCCGATTTGAAGATCGACCCTCAGTCAATCCATCTCGACATAACAAACCAGTTCAAAGGCGATCCTGTACTTATGGCTGCCCTTCCTGGTTACCGAATTCCGAAACATGGCCTAGAGAGTGGTGAGCGGCTCGTTGTCGTTCAAACCGAGCATTTCGAATACGTTGCGCATCTTTATTTTTGTAGAAGTGGTGAATTATGCCATATCGAAATCTCGGGAACCTGATGGCAATTAATGCAGTCAATTAGCCCCGGAGTCGGCACTTTGACGCTCCAAGCCGGTGTCGCATCCGCCGAAAATCCAAGCAAACCCGCGTAGTTTTCAAACCGCTTGCCAGCGCTACCGGTCCGCTGTGTATTCTCCGGCCATGAGCCATGCTGACTTCGTTCATCTGCGCGTTCACTCGGCCTACTCATTGTCCGAGGGCGCCATCCGAATTCCGGAACTGGCCGACCTCTGCCTGCGCCATCATATGCCGGCGGTCGGTGTCACGGATACCAATAACCTGTTTGGCGCGCTGGAATTCTCGCTCACCATGCGCAAGGCGGGTGTGCAGCCGATAATCGGCTGTCAGCTCGGTCTGCGCCGGACCGATGGTCATGGGGCGAACGGCGCCGCTCCGCCGCCGGACCCGCTGGTCCTGCTGGTCCAGGATAAACAGGGCTATCGCAATCTGCTGGCACTGGCGAGCCGTGCCCATCTCGAGACGGAGCCGCATGAACCGCCGCAAATCGGTTTGGAGGATCTGCGGACGCATGGTAGCGGTCTGATCGCTCTGACCGGAGGCTTGAACGGGCCAATCGGCCGATTGCTGGCGGACGGGCAGAGACCCGCCGCCGAAGCGTTACTCGACAATCTGTCGACGCTGTTCTCGGGCCGTCTTTATGTCGAGGTGATGCGTCATAATCTCGCCGAGCAGGATCGCGTCGAAGCTGAGCTGATCGATCTTGCCTACCGGTTCGATTTGCCGCTTGTCGCCACCAATGAAGTGTTCTTCTCGACCCGGGATATGCATGAGGCGCATGACGCGTTGATCTGCATCGCCGAGGGCAAGGTCGTGACGCAGCAAGACCGGCGGCGGATGACGCCAGAGCATTACTTCAAATCGGCGGAAGAAATGCGCATGTTGTTCGCCGATCTGCCGGAAGCGGTGGACAATACGCTGGTAATCGCAAAGCGCTGCGCCTATGTGGCGGATACGCGCGACCCCATCTTGCCGCCCTATCCGCAGCTTGAAGGCCGCGACGAGGGCGAGTTGCTGCGCGACATGGCGCGGGCCGGTTTGGAAAACCGTCTCGAGAGCCAGGTGTTCGACGCGGGAATGGATGACGCCAGACGCGACAAAGTCGCCAAGCCGTATCGGGAACAGCTCGACTATGAACTGCAGGTCATCGGCCAGATGGGCTTCCCGGGTTATTTCCTGATCGTTGCGGACTTCATCCAATGGGCGAAGGAACAAGGCATTCCTGTGGGGCCCGGACGCGGCTCCGGTGCGGGTTCAGTCGTCGCCTGGTCGTTGACGATTACCGATCTCGATCCGCTGCGCTGGGGATTGCTGTTCGAGCGCTTCCTGAACCCGGAACGCATATCGATGCCGGATTTCGATATCGATTTCTGCAAGGACGGGCGCGACGACGTGATCCGCTACGTCCAGAAGACCTATGGCCAGGATCGTGTGGCGCAGATCATCACCTTCGGAAAACTGGAAGCGCGCGCTGTTCTGCGCGATGTCGGGCGGGTGCTCGCCATGCCCTACACCCAGGTCGACCGTATCTGCAAAATGGTGCCGAACAATCCGGCCAATCCGGTACGCCTGAAACAGGCGGTCGATGGTGAGCCAGCGCTTCAGGAAATGCTCAACACGGATGAATCGGTGAAGCGTCTGTTCGATATTGCGTTTCGTCTGGAAGGGATGTTCCGGCACGCCTCGACCCACGCGGCCGGTGTGGTGATCGGCGACCGGCCGCTTCAGGAATTGGTTCCGCTGTATCGCGATCCTCGGTCCGACATGCCGGTGACCCAATTCAACATGAAATATGTCGAACAGGCCGGGCTGGTGAAGTTCGATTTCCTCGGCCTCAAGACGTTGACGGTGCTTGCCCGCGCGGTCGACCTGCTGCGGCAGCGGGGAATCGAGATTGATACGGCGCATTTACCGCTGGACGACAGTGCCACCTACGAAATGTTCTGCCGCGGCGACACGACCGGCGTCTTCCAGTTGGAAAGCTCGGGCATGCGGGATGTCATCAAAAAGCTGAACCCGGACCGGTTCGAGGACATCATCGCCCTCGTGTCCCTGTATCGGCCGGGACCGATGGACAACATTCCAAGCTATATCCGGCGCAAGCACGGCGAAGAAGAGCCGGACTACATGCATCCCCGAATCAAGGAAATCCTCAAGGAAACCCATGGGATCATGATCTATCAGGAACAGGTCATGAAGATTGCCCAGGAGCTGTCCGGCTATACGCTGGGCGGGGCGGATCTGCTGCGCCGCGCGATGGGCAAGAAGATTAAGGCGGAGATGGAGGCGCAGCGGAAGGCGTTCATCGATGGCGCGGTCGCACGCGACGTGGACAGGGGCGTTGCCGGCCATATATTCGAGCAAGTCAACAAATTTGCCGGCTACGGCTTCAACAAGTCGCACGCCGCGGCCTATGCGCTCGTGGCGTATCAGACCGGGTACTTGAAAGCCAACTATCCGGTCGAGTTCATGGCCGCGTCGATGACGCTCGATATGGGCAACAGCGAGAAGCTGAGCGGCTTCCGTACGGAATTGGATCGCCTGGATATCCGGTTGCTGGGCCCGGACGTCAATCGATCGGACGCCGAGTTTACGGTCGAAGCCTTGTCGGATGGCGGCTACGCGGTTCGCTATGCGCTGGCCGCGATCAAGAATGTGGGCCACGCGGCAATGGAAGTGCTGGTCGCCGAACGGGAGGCGAACGGTCCCTTCAAGGATTTGACCGATTTCGCCAACCGGCTCGATTCCCGTGTCATGAACAAGCGCCAAATCGAAAACTTGGCGCGCGCCGGCGCGTTCGATGCGTTAAACCCCAACAGGCGGCAAGTCCACGAGGCGGTGGAGTATTTGATCCGTCACGCCAGCGCGGCGCAGAACGACCGCGAGAGCAATCAAGTGAGCCTGTTTGGCGAAGCGTTGGAGTCGCGCAGCATAACGTTGCCCGATGTGGATGATTGGCCAACCGAGCCGCGGCTTCAGCAGGAATATGAAGCGATCGGATTTTACCTGTCTGCCCATCCGCTGGAATCCTATGCGAAGAGCTGCGAACGTATGGGCGTGGTTCACTGGGCGGATGTTGCGGCGGGCCGCGTGCGCGAACCACGCGTCAAGCTCGCCGGGATCGTTGGCGGCCGCAGGATTATCAACGGCCGCCGCGGTAAGCTCGCCTTCGTTCAAATGTCCGATACCAGCGGCGCCTATGAGATTACCGTTTTTTCGGAATTGCTGGCGTCCTGCAGGGAAATGCTCGAATCCGGCGCACCGTTGTTGGTAACGGCGGATATTCAGGCGCATGAGGACAACTACCGGGTCACCGCGCTGGCAATTCAGGAATTGGAAGACGCCGCCGCCGATGCCGCCGAGGGGCTGCGGATCTTCTTGCGCGAACCGGAGCCGGTGGAGGTGCTGGTTGGCGTCTTTCGCGAGCATTCAACGAAGGGCAGGGGCCGGGTGACCTTGGTGCTCGATACGTTCGACCAGGAGGTTGAAATGGTGGTGCCTGGAGGCTTTCGCATCACCCCGGCCATGCGCAGCGCGGTCAAGGCGATCCCGGGAATCGTCGACGTTCACGATATTTAGCGGGGCGGGTCTACGATTTTTTGGACCGTCCGAAGCGCGGGGCAGGTCGATGCCGCCTCGGCAAGGCGGGGTAGTCGAAACGGTTCAGGATAACAATCTGAATCCATGGATTAATAAATCGCTTTGATGAATTAGCCGAATATCCGCCTTGGCCCTTGCCAGGCTCGGCAGTTACAGGTATATCCCCGCAATCTCAACCCTCACGCGGGTTTTTGCGGTCACGCCGAGAGGGCGTCGGTCGCTCCGGTGCCGGATTATCCGGTGACACCCGCGGCGGACGAACCGGAAAAGGAAATAGCCATGGCGATGCCAGATTTCTCCATGCGTCAGCTGCTTGAAGCCGGCGTACATTTTGGTCACACCACCCGACGCTGGAACCCGCAGATGCTGCCATTTATTTTTGGCGAGCGGAACGGCGTCCATATCATCGATCTCGAACAGACGGTGCCGATGCTGCATCGGGCGCTTGAATCGGTCCGCGACGTCGCGGCCGGCGGCGGCCGCATTTTGTTCGTTGGTACCAAGCGGCAGGCGGCGGAAGTGGTGGCTTCTGCGTCGCGCCGCTGTGGCCAGTACTATGTCAACCATCGCTGGCTTGGCGGCATGTTGACCAACTGGAAAACAATTTCCAATTCGATCCGCCGGCTGAAAACCCTTGAGGATCAACTCGCCCAGGGAACGCAAGGCCTGACCAAGAAAGAGCAACTTGGGCTGCAGCGGGAGCGTGACAAGCTTGACCGGTCGCTCGGCGGCATAAAGGAAATGGCCGGCTTGCCGGACATCCTGTTCGTGATCGACACCAACAAAGAGAACATCGCCATTCATGAGGCGAGCAAGCTGGGCATTCCGGTTATCGGTGTGCTGGACAGCAATTCCAGCCCGGAAGGCATCACCTATCCGGTGCCGGGCAATGATGACGCAATGCGGGCGATCAATCTGTATTGCGACCTGGTCGCGGGCGCGGTGCTTGACGGTCTGCAGAAGGAGTTCATCGGTGCGGATGGCGAGCCGGCACTGCCGGGTAACGGTGCCGATGCAACGCCGGTCGAAGCGGGTGTGGCGGAAGCCGCGGCGGCGGCAGAGGCAGCGGTGGCAACCGATGCCGAACCGTCAGGGGCTACGAGCGAAGCCAAACCGTCAGAGGCTACGAGCGAAGCCAAACCGTCCGAGGCTACGAGCGTAGCCGCGGCGGAAACACCGGCTCCGGAAGCTCCGGCGGCAGTCGAAGCGCCCGCTGAAACACCGCCGAATACGGAAGAAACCAAGGCGGAATAGGCGTTTCGCCGACAGACTGTCGGGTTGATTAATCGGGTATAAGAAAGGATCGGCACATGGCGGGAATCACCGCGGCGATGGTCAAGGAGCTGCGTGACAAAACCGGCGCCGGCATGATGGACTGCAAGAAAGCGTTGACCGAAACCGGTGGCGATCTGGA